>NZ_JBKQWU010000006.1:0-125410 GCF_047275745.1 Amaricoccus sp. W119
CCCGGATGACATGGATGATCCCCGAGACCACCCGCCGGTCATCCACCCGAGGCACACCGCGCGGCTTGTTCGGCAGGAGCGGCTCCAGACCCGCGAACTGGGCCTCGGATAGCCAGAAATGGTGGCCAGACATAGTAAGCTCCCCAAAGTTTGGGAGTTTCCCAAGACGGATGGGAATCCGAATTATGGGTCCTGACGCTAGCGGCATGGTCCGGCAACCCAGGCCCACGGTATATCATGTTCTGCCGACCCGGCCGTTCGGGAGCGCAAGATTCAGAAGCGGTGCAACGATCGCGGGCCCTGGCCGTTCTCTTCGACAAGGAGGGTGCCGCCGCGATGCGCGAGCGGTGCGTTCGGTGTGCCGCTTTGGGTTATAACGATTGGAAATCCCACGCTTTTCTGCCGGACTGACCCGCGGGGGGTGGACGCCCGGCCCATAACCCTTAGGGTGGGCCCGGCGGCCCGCTCCTTCGCGGCGGTCGTTGCCCGGTTCCGGAGCAAGGGAGGGAAAGATGCGAATGGTTCTGGCCGCGGCCTTCTCGGCCGCCCTTCTGGTGGTCGGCGCCGGGACGGAGGCGCAGACGCCGCCGAATGTCCTCGTCATCGGCCAGATCGCCGAGCCGAAGTCGCTCGACCCGCACGCGGCGACGGCCTCGAACGACTTCCGCATCCTCGTCAACGTCTATGACGGGCTGGTGCGCTACAAACCCGGTACGCTGGAGGTCGAACCCGCGCTCGCCGAGAGTTGGGAGATCTCGGAGGACGGCACGACCTATACGTTCAGGCTCCGCGAGGGGGTGAGCTTCCACGACGGTTCCGAGTTCGACGCCGAGGCGGTGAAGTTCAACTTCGACCGGATGCTGAGGGAGGATCACCCCTCTCACGACACCGGGCCTTTCCCGCTCGCCTTCTTCTTCTCCGCCGTCGAGGAAGTGGCCGTCGTGGACCCGCTCACGGTCGCGTTCCGGCTCAAGGAGCCCTATGCGCCGCTCCTCTCCAATCTCGCCTATCCGACCGGGCTCATCGTCTCGCCGGCGGCGGTCGAGGAGCACGGGGCGGATTTCGGCCGGAACCCGAGCGGGACCGGGCCGTTCAAATTCGAGGAATGGCAGGCCAACAACCGCGTCGTGGTGAGCCGGAACGACGATTACTGGGACGGCGCGCCGACGCTGGAGGCGGCGATCTTCCGGCCCGTCGCGGATGCCAATACGAGGCTCGCGGAGATGATGTCGGGCGGTCTCGATGTCATGGTCGAAGTGCCGCCGGACGGTCTGGCGCAATTCCGCGAGGACGCGAGCGTCAAGGTCCATGAGCAGGCCGGGCCGCATCTCTGGTTCCTGATCCTGAACACCAAGGAAGGCCCCTTCGCCGAGAAGGCGGCGCGGCAGGCGGTCAACTACGCGATCAACAAGCAGGGGTTGGTCGAGAACGTGCTCCAGGGCACCGCCGAGGTGGCAGCCGGCCCGATCCCGCCCGCCTTCACCTGGGCGCATGATCCGGCGGTCGAGCCCTATCCCTACGATCCCGAGAAGGCCAAGGCGCTTCTCGCCGAGGCGGACTATGACGGGTCGGAGGTGACGTTCTACGTCGCAGATGGCGGCTCGGGGATGCTGGACCCGATCGCGATGGGAACGGCGATCCAGGCGGATCTGAAGGCGGTCGGCATGCCGGCGAAGATCGAGACCTATGAGTGGAACACCTTCCTCGGCAAGGTGAACCCCGGGCTTGAAGGTCAGGCGGACATGGCGGAAATGGCCTGGATGACGAATGATCCCGACACGCTGCCCTATCTCGCGCTCCGCTCCGAGGCGATGCCGGCGGAGGGAGGCTTCAACTCCGGCTACTATTCGAATCCGGAGGTGGACCGGCTGCTGACCGAGGCGCGCGCGACGACGAATCAGGAGGCCCGGGGCGCGCTCTATCGTCAGGTCGACCGGATCGTGCACGAGGACGCGCCCTGGCTCTTCGTCGCGAACTGGAAGCAGAGCGCGGTGACCTCGGCGGCGGTCGAGGGCTTCGCGCTCGAACCCTCGTTCTTCCTGCTCCTCCACAAGGTCTCGAAGCCCTGACACCGGACCCGGACATCGCGGACCGGCTACGGCGGATCTGTCTCGACCTGCCGGAAGCCACCGAGAAGGAGACCTGGGGCGATCCGACCTTCCGTGTCCGTGACCGCATCTTTGCCATGTTGAGGCGTGACGATGGCCGGGTCTCGGTCTGGACGAAGGCGCCGGAGGGCGCGCAGGAGGTGCTGATCGGCGCCGCGCCCGAGCGTTTCTTCCGCCCGCCCTATGTCGGGCCCAAGGGCTGGATCGGCATCCGGCTCGACACTGGGCCGAACCGGGACGGGGGACCGGACTGGGACGAGGTCGGAGGCCATGTCCGGCGGAGCTACGGCCTGGTCGCGCCGAGGAAACTCGCCAAGCTGATGGAGTGAGCCCATGGCCGCCTATCTCGCCAAGCGGCTGCTCGCCGCGATCCCGGTGCTGCTCGGGCTTTCGGTCATCGTCTTCCTGATCATGGCTTTGATCCCGGGCGATCCGGCGACCGCGATCCTCGGCGCCTATGCGACGCCCGAGAATGTCGCGACGCTGAACCGCCAGCTCGGCCTCGATCAGCCGTTGCCGAACCAGTACCTGATCTGGCTCGGCAATATCCTCCAGGGCGATTTCGGCCGGTCCTACGCGCTCAACCGGCCGGTTCTCGACGAGGTGCTGGAGCGGTTCCAGGCGACGCTGATCCTCGCGGGAACGGCGCTGGTCCTGGCCTCGCTCCTCGGGCTCCTCGCGGGCGTCGTCTCGGCGGTGCGCCAGTACGGCTGGACCGACAGGCTCGTGACCTTCGCGGTGCTGATCGGGATCTCGACGCCGTCGTTCTTTCTCGGCCTGCTGCTCATCCTCTTCTTCGCGGTGGGATTGCGCTGGTTTCCCGCGAGCGGCATGTACGCGGTCTACGGCGGCGGAGATCTGAAGGATCTCGCCTGGCACCTCGTTCTGCCCGCGATCACGCTCGCGGTCGTCGCGACCGGGGTGATCGCGCGGCTGACGCGCACCGCGATGCTGGAGGTGCTGCGGCAGGACTACATCCGCACCGCCCGCGCCAAGGGCCTGACCGAGCGGCGGGTGATCTGGCGCCATGCCTTCAAGGCGGCGCTGGTCTCGGTCATCCCGGTCATCGGCATCCAGGCGGGTTTCGTGCTCGGCGGCGCGGTCTATGTCGAGACGGTGTTCCAGTGGCCGGGCATCGGCTCGATGCTGGTGAGCGCGATCTCGACGCGCGACATCCTGCTCGCGCAGGGCGGCGTCCTCGTCGTCGCGGCCGCCTATGTGCTGTTCAATCTGGCGGCGGATATCGCCCAGACCCTGCTCGATCCGAGGCTCGGCTGATGGCCGGGGCGGTGATCGCCGAGCCTGCCACCGCCCGCCGGGGGAAGGGCCGGGCGGGCTTCTGGCGGCTGCTCCTCAACAACCGCCTCGCCGCCTGTGGCCTCCTCGTCCTCATGGCGATCGTGCTCGTCGCGCTCGCGGCGCCGCTGCTGCCCTTGCCCGATCCCGATCTCACGGCGCCCGCCGACCGGCTGATCCGGCCGCTCGAACCGGGGCATCCGCTCGGGACCGACGCGCTCGGGCGGGACATCCTCTCGCGGCTCATCTGGGGAACACGGGTCAGCCTCGCGGTCGGCATTTCGGCGACGCTCATCGCCGCCGTGCTGGGCTCGCTCATCGGCCTCGTCGCAGGCTACGCGGGCGGGCGGGTGGACAGCCTCCTGATGCGCGGCATCGACATGATCATGGCGTTTCCCTACATCCTGCTCGCGCTTGCCATCGTCGCTGTGCTGGGCCCCGGCCTCCTGAACGCGCTCTATGCGATCGCCGTGGTCAATATCCCGTTCTTCGCCCGCAATATCCGCGGCATCACGCTCGGCCTCGCGCGGCGGGAATTCGTCGACGCGGCGCGGCTGTCCGGGAAGTCGCATGTCCGGATTCTCCTTGGCGAGATCCTCCCGAACGTCCTGCCGGTCATCGTCATCACCATGTCGACGACAGTCGGCTGGATGATCCTCGAGACCGCCGGCCTTTCCTTCCTCGGGCTCGGCGCGCAGCCGCCCCAGGCCGATCTCGGCTCGATGCTGGGCGAGGGGCGCGGGGTGCTCTTCACGGCGCCGCATGTCGCGATCGTGCCCGGCCTGCTCATCTTCGCCCTCGTCATGAGCATCAATCTCGCCGGCGACGGCGTGCGCGACGTGCTCGATCCGCGGCTCCGCTCCGGGGCCCTCACCCGGCCTGTCGCGCGGACCGAGATCGCCCGCGCGCGCGTGCCGGAGGCCAGCCCGGCTCCGGGAGCGATGCTCGACGTTCAGGGGCTCAGGACCGAGTTCGCGATCGGGGGCGAGATCCATCGCGCGGTCGGTGGCGTCGATCTGGCGCTCGGCCGGGGGGAATGCCTCGGGTTGGTGGGCGAGTCGGGCTCGGGCAAGTCGGTAACCGCCATGTCGATCATGGGACTGGTTCCGACGCCACCCGGCCGGATCGCGGGCGGGGCGGCGCTTCTCGACGGCGAGGACCTCTTCTCGATGCCGGACGAGCGGATACGGCGGTTGCGCGGCTCCGAGGTCGCGCATGTCTTCCAGGACCCGCTTTCGACCCTGCATCCGCTCTTCACCGTGGGCGACCAGATCGTCGAGGCGATCCGCGCGCATGGCTCCCTCGACCGCCGCTCCGCCGAGGCGCGGGCCTTGGACCTGCTCGCGCTCGTACGCATCCCCAATCCCGCCGAGCGGTCGCGGGCCTATCCGCACGAGCTCTCGGGCGGCATGCGACAGCGGGTCTGCATCGCCATGGCGCTCGCCAACGACCCGCGCATCCTGATCGCCGACGAACCGACCACCGCGCTCGACGTGACGGTGCAGGCGCGGATTCTGGCGCTGATGGAGCGGCTGCGCCGGGAGCGCGACGCGGCGGTCCTGTTCATCACCCATGACTTCGGCGTGGTCTCGACGATCTGCGACCGGGTCGCGGTCATGTACGCGGGCCGCGTGGTCGAGACCGGCCCGACGCAGGCGATCCTCGACGCGCCGGCGCATCCCTATACCGCGCGGCTCATCGCCTGCGTCCCCGTGCTGGGCGAACCGGGGCGGCGGCTCGATGCGATCCCCGGCCGTCCGCCGATGGCGAACCGGTTGCCCGACGGCTGCGCCTTCGCGCCACGCTGTCCGCGCGCGACGCCGGAATGCCGGGAGGGCGAGATCGGGCTCGTGCCGGGCGAGGCGGGGAGGGCGGTGCGCTGTCTGCATCCGCTCGGTCCCGGCGAAGGACCGGGCGGCGGCGCGGGCGAAACCGCCGGAGAGCCCGCATGAACGACGCGCGCTTCCTGTCCATCGACCGCGTGGAACGCGTCTTCGGGGGCGGCCGGACGCTCTTCGGGACCGCGCGGCCCGGGGTGCACGCGGTTCAGGGCGTCTCGCTCGATGTCACCCGCGGCGAGACGCTGGGGATCGTCGGCGAGTCGGGCTGCGGGAAATCGACGCTCGCCCGGATGATCGTCGGGCTCGACCGGCCGACCGGTGGACGGATAACGCTCGAAGGACGCGACCTCGCCGCCGAGGCGGACCGCGATCCGAGGGCGCTGGCGCGGCGGGTCCAATATGTGTTCCAGGACCCGGTCGCCTCGCTCAACCCCCGCAAGACGATCCGCGCCATCCTCGAGGCGCCGCTCATCCATCTGCGCGGCCTGAACCGTTCGGCGCGCGCGGCGCGGCTGGCCAAACTCATGGAGGCGGTGAACCTCGCCCCCGAATTCCTCGAACGCTATCCGCATGAATTCTCCGGCGGGCAGGCGCAGCGCATCGGCATCGCCCGCGCGCTCGCCGCCGATCCCGACCTGATCGTGCTCGACGAGCCGGTCTCGGCGCTCGACGTTTCGGTCCAGGCGCAGGTTCTCAACATCCTCGACGGGCTGCGGGACAGGTTCGGCCTGACCTATGTCTTCATCAGCCATGATCTCGCGGTCATCGAAAGCGTCTCCGACCGGGTCGCGGTGATGTATTTCGGGCATGTCGTCGAGGTCGGCCGCGCCTCCGAGATCTTCGCCCGTCCGCGCCATCCCTATACGCGGCTGCTCCTCGCCTCGGTGCCGGCGCCGGGCCGGGCGGCGGCGGTGGCCGAGACCGGCGAGACCGAACTGCCCGATCCGTATCATCCCCCGCCGGGCTGCCCGTTCCACGCGCGCTGTCCGCGGGCGAGCGACATATGCCGCGCCGGTTTCCCGGCGAGCGCGCCGGCGCCGGGCCGTCCGGACCACCTGACCGCCTGCCATCACCCCGAGGACGGCGGCATGCCAGCGCCCGCGGCCGCGCCGGAATTTCAGCAGGGTTAACATGCGAGCCTCCGCCGGATCGCGCGGCGAGAACCGGCGCGACGCTGCCAGACCGACCATCGACACCCGACATCCGGGCCACGGGGCGGCGGTATCGCGGCCTTCCGGACCGAGCCGGATCTCCGGGTCCCGCGACGTGACCAGCCACCACCGACGCGTGTAACGCTCCTTTAACGCCGGCCTGCGATCACGATTCACATGTGTGAATTCATGGCCAGGGCCGTCGAATGCTGTTATCCGAGATCAGGGCCGATTATGCGCGGCACGGCAGGTCCGCGACGGACCCCGCATTCGTGTCCCTGGCTCTCTACCGCTACGGCCGCTGGGGTCTCGCCCGGCGGAGAGGCATCACGCGGTGGCTTGCCAGCAAGTCGTATGGATTCCTTGCGATCTTCATCTGCAATGTGACCAAGGTCTGGATTCCGCCCGGGGTCGATCTCGGCGAGGGATTCCATATCGTCCATGCCGAAGGCTCGCTCTCGATCCACCCCGACGCGGTGATCGGCAAGCGGCTCGGCGTCATGCACAACGTCACCATTGGCACCAACATGGGAGAGGGGGCCCCCATGATCGGCGATGATGTCTTCATCGGCGTGAACTCAACCGTGCTCGGCCCGATTCGCATCGGCGACCGCGTGCGGATCGCCGCGAACACCGCCGTCACCACGGATGTTCCCGACGATTCGATCGTTGTCGGCTCGCCGGCGAAGATCTACCCGAGGCTGAGCGCGCTCGTACGCTCGGCATCCGTGATCACACTGGCGCCGCTTCTCGCGTCCGCCCGCTTCCTGGTTCACCCCCTGACATGACCGGCGCGCTCAGCACCACGCTCTACCAGCTCTTCGCCGACAATCTGGCAGAGCGGGGGGAGAGGATCGCGGTGGTCGATCCGGACGCATCGGTGAGCTATGCCGAGCTTTCGGGCGAGGTCGACCGGATCGCGGGCTATCTCAAGGCCTGGCGGCTGCGCCCGGGCGAGCGCGTGATCGTCCATCTGCGCAAGGGCAGGTCCGAGGTCGCCGCGATGCTCGCGGTCGCAAAGCTCGGCTGCGTCGTCGTCAACGTGAACACGCAGTGGACGCACGAGCAACTCGCCTTCGTCGCCGAGGATTGCGGCGCGCGGGTCATGGTCGTCGAGCCGCGCGCCGCCGCCGGGGTCGCGCGGCTGGGGGTACCGGGCTCCGTCGCGCGGATACTGGTTCACGGCGAAGCGCCGGGCCGTCCGGGCTTCGACGGCTGGTCGAACCTGCCGCCGGGTTGCGTCGGCCCGGAGGTGCCGCGGCTCGACACCGATCTCGCGATGATCATCTACACCTCTGGCTCGACCGGGCTGCCGAAGGGCGTGATGCTGAGCCATCGCAACATCCTCGCCGGCGCGCGGTCGGTCGCGCGCTATCTCCGGCTTCGGGATGACGAGCGGCTCCTGAGCGTGCTGCCCTACAGTTTCGACTACGGGCTGAACCAGCTTACCACGATGTTGCTCCTCGGCGGCACGGTCGTGCATCAGCCGGTGGCGCTCGCGACCGAGATCGTCGAGACCATGATCCGCGAACGCGTGACCGGCGTCGCCGCCGTGCCGCCGCTCTGGAGCCAGATCGTGCGCCTGCTCGCGGAGGCGCCGCGGGCGTTCCCGGACCTTCGCCGCGTCACGAACTCGGGCGGGAGCATCCCGCGCAATATCCTGGAGCGGATGCCGGAGGTGTTCGGCGCGGCGGACATCTATCTCATGTACGGGCTGACCGAGGCGTTCCGCTCCACCTTCCTCTCGCCGAAACGCTTCGCCGCGAAGATGGGCGCGATCGGCAGGGCGATCCCCGGCAACGAGGTCCATGTGATCAAGCCCGGCGGCGGGATCGCGGGCCCGGGCGAGCAGGGGGAACTCGTCCACCGCGGGCCGCTCGTCAGCCTCGGCTACTGGAACCGGCCCGATGCGACGGCGGCGAAGATCCGCCCCTGTCCGGAGCTTCGCGCGCTGATCGGCGACGAGCCGGTGGTCCACAGCGGCGACACCGTGCGCGTCGACGCGGATGGCGATCTGTGGTTCGTCTCGCGCGACGATGCGATGATCAAGACCAGCGGCTTCCGCGTCAGCCCCGACGAGATCGAGGATCTCGTCTGCCGGTCGAACATGGTCGGCGACGTGGTCGCCTTCGGCGTCGCCGACGAGGAGCTTGGCCAGACCGTCCATGTCGCCGTCTCGCCGCTCCCCGGCTTCGAACTCGCAGGTCTCACCGCGCACTGCCGCGCGGTGATGCCGAGCTACATGGTGCCGCGCCGGTTCCATGTCTGGCCCGACCCGATGCCCCGGACCGCGAGCGGCAAGCTCGCACGGCCCGAGGTGATCCGGCGCTCCGGCCCGGACGGCCCGCGCCAGCATCCGACCTGACCCATTCCGCCCGACCCATTCGCCCGACCCATTCGTACGGAGGACCAACCGATGAGTCTGACCGCCGACCACCTCATTCTGTTCCTGAAGGACACGTTGCGGCTCGATGGCGACGTGACATCGGACAGTCCGCTCTTCACCAGCGGCGCGCTCGATTCCGTGGCGATGATGAACCTGATCGCCTTCGTCGAGGAACGCGCCGCGATCCAGGTCCGCGCCGACCAGGTGACGCTCGAGAATTTCGACACCGCCGGACGGATCGTCGCCTTCGCCAGCGCGGCCGCCTGATGGACGGGCAGGAGTTCACCGCGCTCGCGCCCGGCACGCCGATGACCGGCACGGCCACGACCGGTTCGCCCGGGTCGGAGACGCTCGACGAGTTGCTGGCGCGCTCCGCGCAGCGGTTCGGCACGCCGCAGTTCCTCTACGACACGGGTGCGATCGAAGCCCGGATCAACAAGTTGCGCGCCGCCTTCGGCGGACGCTTCGCGCTCAGCTACGCGGTCAAGGCCAATCCGAACCCGGGCTTGCTCGCCTGGCTGCGCGACCGCGTCGACTATCTCGACGTTTCCTCGATCGGCGAGTTCCACCGCGGGCGGAACGCGGGATGGGAGCCGGCGCGGGCGAGCTTCACCGGCCCCGCGAAGCGCGACCACGAATTGCGCGAGGCGATCGGCGGCGGGCTCGGCGAGCTCATCGTCGAGTCGCTTCGCGAGGCACGCCGCGCGAGCGCCATCGCCGGCGCGCTCGGCCGCGTGCAGGACGTGATGGTCCGGATCTCGCCTGACCGGGTGCCGAAGGGCTTCGGCGGGCATATGGCGGGCCAGACCAGCCCGTTCGGCATCGACGTTGAGGATGTCGATACCGCGCTTCCCGAGATCGCCGCGCTGCCGAACCTGCGGATCGTCGGGCTGCACATCTTCTCCGGCACCCAGAGCCTCAGAGCCGAGGCGATTGTCGAGAATTACGCGCTGCTGGCCGAGATCTTCCGGCAGGTCTCGGCGCGTCACGATCTCAGGCCCCGCAAGCTCGTCTTCGGTTCCGGCCTCGGCATTCCGTACCACGAGGGCGACATGCCGCTCGACCTCGGCGCCGTGGCGGCGGAGACCGTGCCGATGCTCGATGCGCTCCGGGCGGAACCGCGCTTCGCCGAGACCCGGCTGACGCTCGAACTCGGCCGCTATCTGGTCGGCGAGGCGGGATACTTCCTGGTCCGGGTCGTCTCGATCAAACGCTCGCGGGGGCGGACCATCGCGCTCTGCGACGGCGGCATGAACAACCACCTCCCGGCTTCCGGCCAGTTCGGCATGGTGATCGCGCGCAACTACCGGATGCACCTCGTTGGCGCCGATCCGGAGGCGGAACCGGTCGATGTCGATCTCTCCGGGCCGCTCTGCACCTCGATCGACAGGCTGGCGCGTGGCATCAGGCTGCCGCCGCTCGCCGAGGGCGACCTGATCGCCGTGCACCAGAGCGGCGCCTATGGCCCGACGGCGAGCCCGCTCGGCTTCATCAGCCATGGGCTCCCCGTCGAGGTGCTCGCGACCGGGCAGGGCCTCGTCGGAACCGGCCGGGTCAGCCTCTGCGTCGAAGCCCCGCGCTGAGGCTCGGGAGCGACAGAATCCCGATTGCATCCCTCCCGCCGCCCCGGCAGTTTGGCGGCGGGAGGAGATTTCGATGACCCTGGTCTTCATTCAGCTGCGCTGCGAACCCGGCCGGACCTACGAGGTCGCCGATGTGATCTACGATCGCGAGTTCGCCTCGGAACTCTATTCGACTTCCGGCGAATTCGACCTCCTGCTGAAGGTCTACATTCCCGAGGGGGAGGATGTCGGTCGCTACATCAACGACAGAATCCTCGACATTCCCCATATCGACCGGAGCCTGACGACGCTGACCTTCAAGGCGTTCTGACGGGCGCGGGCCGGTTCTGAACCCGCGCGCCGGCGCGGGCATCTTCAGGGAGGAAGCAGATGGCGAGACTGCATGGACAGCCCTGCTGGTACGAGCTGATGACCACGAAGGGCGGTCTCGAGAAGGCCGAGGCCTTCTACGCCGAGGTGCTGGGCTGGAGCTACAGGGACGCCAGCATGGAGGGGTTCGCCTATCACCTCGCCTCCGCCGGGGACGACATGGTCGCCGCGGCGATGGAGCCGCCGCCGGATGTCGGCGACATGCCGCCGTTCTGGATGATCTATTTCGCCGTCGAGAACGCCGACAAGGCGGCCGCGGATGTCGAGGCCGCCGGCGGAAGCGTGCACCGTCCCCCGGAGGACATTCCGGGCACCGGACGTTTCGCCATTTTCGCCGACCCGCTGGGCGCGGCCTTCGGCATCCTCGAGCCCGAACCGATGGAGGGCGGCGGCGCGGGCCATGCCTTCGACCAGACCAAGGCCGGACACGGCAGCTGGAACGAGTTGATGACGAGCGACCCGGAGGCGGGCTTCGGCTTCTACGCCGACCTCTTCGGCTGGGAGAGCGCGATGGTCGTGGACATGGGAGAGATGGGTCCCTACCGCATCTTCTCGCATGACGGCGGGCAGATCGGCGGTGTGATGGGGCTTGGCAACGCGCCGGCGCCCTGCTGGCTTCCGTACTTCGGCGTCAGGGATGTCGAGGAGGCCATCGGCCGGATCGAGGCCGCGGGCGGCAAGCACGCCTTCGGGCCGATCCAGGTGCCGGGCGGTTCCTTCATCGCCGTGGGTCAGGACAGCCTCGGCGCCTGGTTCGCGGTCGTCGGACCGAAGGAAGGCTGAGGGGTGCCAGCCCGGCCCCGGCTCAGCTTCGCGCCGTGGCGCCGAGCCCGCCGGCGGTCTCGATGAAGGCGATCACCTCGGGCACGCCGACGCCGTTCCGGATCTCGCAGAACTGGAAGGGCCTCTCGCCCCGCATCCTGCGCGAATCGCGGTCCATCACCTCGAGGCTGGCGCCGACATGGGGGGCGAGGTCGATCTTGTTGATGATGAGCAGGTCCGAGCGCGTGACGCCCGGGCCGCCCTTGCGCGGGATCTTGTCGCCGGCGCAGACGTCGATCACGTAGAGCGTGATGTCGGCCAGTTCCGGCGAGAAGGTGGCCGAGAGATTGTCGCCCCCCGATTCGATCAGCACCACGTCGAGATCGGGGAAGCGCTTCACCATCTCGTCGACGGCGGCGAGGTTGATCGAGGCATCCTCGCGGATCGCCGTATGCGGGCAGCCGCCGGTCTCGACACCGATGATGCGCTCGAGCGGCAGCGCCTGGCTCCGCATCAGGAATTCGGCGTCCTCGCGGGTGTAGATGTCATTGGTGATCGCGGCGATCGACCATCTGTCGCGCATCCGCTTGCAGAGCTGATCCATCAGCGCGGTCTTGCCGGCGCCGACCGGGCCGCCGATGCCGACGCGGAGAGGGCCGTGTGGGGATTTCCCATCCGTCATGAGCGATAGAGCCTCGTGTACTGGGTTTCGTGCAGCATGGCGGCGAGATCGGCGCCGAGCGCCGAGCCGCCGAGATCATCGAGCGTCGCCGCTTCCGCCTCCGCCGCGATCGCCGCGCAGAGCGGCATCAGATCCGCCGTGATCCGCTGCCCGTCGGTCTGGCCGAGCGGGATCAGCCGGACGCCGGCGGAGACGATATTGGCGGCGAAGCCCTGGAGAAACAGCGTCAGCGTCGGGCGAAGCGGCAGATCGAGCAGAGCCGCGGCCCGACCCACGGCGACCGGATAGGCCATCGCCGGCAGGTCGATCCCCCAGACCGCGGCCGTGGTCCGGGCGAAGGCGCCGCCCTGCGCCATGGTCTCCAGATGCCGTTCCGACGAGGGCGCCAGCGCCTCGGCCAGTTCCGCGAGCGGGGCGGGGTCCTCCGCGCGAAAGGTGGCGGCGAGCAGGATCGCGTCGCTCCGCCCCGCGCCATGGCGGAGCAGATCCTCGATCCAGTCGCGGAGCGCCTCGCGCCCGGTCACCTCACCCCGTTCCACCACCCATTCGAGGCCGTGCGAATAGGAATAGGCGCCCACGGGATAGGCGGGCGAGAACCAGCTCGCGAGGATCTGGGTCGCATCGACGTTCCGCGCCCGGGGGGCAGGCCGGGTGTCAGACATGCCGGATCTCAGACATGGTGGAGCCCCGACGGGCCGTGGCCCTCGCCGCGCGGATCGTCGGTCGCGCCGCCGTGGTGATGCCCGTGGGTGCGCCCGGTGCCATAGGCGCCCCCCTCCGGGTTGAAGGGCGAGAGCAGCGGCCTGAGCGTCGCGCCAAGCCGGGTGAGCATGGCTTCGAGCACATGGTCACGGCGGATCAGCAGGTGATCGGCCGCGACCTCGCAGGGGGTATGGCGGTTGCCGACATGCCAGGCGAGCCGCGCCAGCCCGCCTGGAACGGCCCGGACCTCGACCAGCGGCTCGGCCGCCGCCGCGACCGCGATCCGCGTCCCGTCCTCGGCCAGCAGTACGTCGCCCTCGTTGAGCGAGACGGTCTCCGCGAGATCGACGAGTACCGTCGCGCCCGAGGCGGTCGTCAGGCTCTTGCGGCGCAGGAAGCGCGCCTCGTAGTCGAGGACGACCTTGTCCGCTCCGGGGAGCGGCGCGGGAAGCGTCCCGGCGCGTTCGACGCGGTGACAGATCAGGCGGGTCATGCGGGCGGCGCGGCTCCCTGACGAAAAATCGGCGGCGGCACTATCGCAACCTTCGCCTGCCCGGTCGAGAGCGGATCGCGGCGGGGCGCCGGATCGGCCACCCGCTTCGGTCAGTCGCGGCCGAAACAGAGGTTCCGCCATTGCGTCCGCGCGGTCGGATCGGCGGGCGGCTGGTTGCAATAGCCGGGACCCATGCCGCCCGCCGAACCGCCGCTCTTCGGCGTCTGGCGGGTCGCTTCGGTGACGGGCGTGAACCCGGCGCAGCCTGCGAGCAGGGACGCGCCGAGGATAACGAACAGGGCTGATCGGATCGGAGGCATCGGCTTTCTCCCACTGATGTCGCGATCCGAGTATCGCAGCGGCGGCACGGCGGGTCGAGCCCGCGCGCCGCCGAAGCGCATGGATCAGAAGGTGGTATGGCCCCGGAAGGCGAAGGGGATGATCCCGGCGCGATCGATGCCGATCCGGGCCAGTTCCTTGTCGGTCATCCTCTGGAGCCGCACCGCGAGTTCGGCGCATTCCGCGAGATTCGACCTTTCGCCCATGCGGACGAGGGCTTCGACAAGCCATGCTCCGGCGCGGACGATCGGATTGGCACGGGTCGAGACGGTGTTGGTATTGGCAAGAGTCATTTGGAAACCTCCTGGTTGCTAGGTGATTTCCTCCCTGTCCATGACATCGCCCGTCGGGCCCGGGATTTCCAGCGCCGATCGGGAATGGCCGCCATGCGCCCCGGGGGACGCCGCCGGAAACAGTCCGTTGCCGAGACGCCCCGCGCGCCCCGGCGTCAGAACAGGAAATAGCGCTGCGCCATCGGCAGTTCGCGCGCCGGCTCGCAGGTCAGGATCTCGCCATCGGCGCGCACCTCGTAGGTCTCCGGATCGACCTCGATCACCGGGCAGGCGTCGTTGAGCTTCATCGCCGCCTTGCCGATGCCGCCGCGCGTGTTCTCGACCGCGAGGAGTTCCTTCGCGAGCCCGAGCTTCTCGCGCAGCCCCGAGGCGACGGCGGCGGCCGAGGCGAAGATGATCGCGTTATGCTCGACCGAACGCCCCATCGACCCCCACATCGGCCGGGTATAGACCGGCTGCGGCGTCGGGATCGAGGCGTTCGGATCGCCCATCTGCGCCACGACGATGACGCCGCCCATCAGCACCATCTCGGGCTTCACGCCGAAGAAGGCCGGCGACCAGAGCACGAGATCGGCGCGCTTGCCGGGTTCGAGCGAACCGATGTCGCGGCTGACGCCATGGGCGATCGCCGGGTTGATCGTGTATTTCGCGACATAGCGCTTCACCCGCGCATTGTCGTTGTCGCCGGTCTCCTCGGGCAGTCGCCCGCGCTGGACCTTCATCTTGTGCGCCGTCTGCCAGGTCCGGATGATCACCTCGCCGATCCGGCCCATCGCCTGGCTGTCCGACGAGATGATCGAGAGCGCGCCCATGTCGTGCAGGATGTCCTCGGCGGCGATGGTCTCCTTGCGGATACGGCTCTCGGCGAAGGCCACGTCCTCGGGGATCGACTTGTCGAGGTGGTGGCAGACCATGAGCATGTCGAGATGTTCCTCGAGCGTGTTCACGGTGTAGGGCCGCGTCGGGTTGGTGGAGGAGGGGATGACGTTCGCGAGCCCCGCGAGCTTCAGGATATCGGGCGCGTGGCCGCCGCCGGCGCCTTCGGTGTGGAAGGCGTGGATCGTCCGGTCCCCGACGGCGGCGATGGTGTTCTCGACGAAACCCGATTCATTGAGCGTATCGGTATGGATCATCACCTGCACGTCCATCTCGTCGGCGACCGAGAGGCAGCAGTCGATGGCCGCGGGCGTCGTACCCCAGTCCTCGTGAAGCTTCAGGGCGCAGGCGCCGCCCTCGACCATCTCGACGAGCGCGCCGGGCAGCGAGGCATTGCCCTTGCCGGCGATCCCGATGTTCATCGCCACGCCGTCGACCGCCTGCATCATCCGCCCGATATGCCACGGTCCCGGTGTGCAGGTCGTCGCCAGCGTGCCATGCGCGGGCCCCGTGCCGCCGCCGAGCATCGTCGTCAGCCCGGCGTGCAGCGCGTCCTCGATCTGTTGCGGGCAGATGAAATGGACATGCGCGTCGAAACCGCCCGCGGTCAGGATCTTGCCCTCGCCCGCGATCGCCTCGGTGCCGGGGCCGATGATGATGTCGATGCCTGCTTGGGTATCCGGATTGCCGGCCTTGCCGATCGCCGCGATCCGCCCGTCCCGGAGCCCCACATCCGCCTTGTAGATCCCCGACCAGTCGATGATCAGCGCGTTGGTGATGACGGTATCGACCGCGCCCTCGGCCCGCGTCGCCTGGCTCTGGCCCATGCCGTCGCGGATCACCTTGCCGCCCCCGAACTTCACCTCCTCGCCATAGGTGGTGAGGTCGCGCTCGACCTCGATGAAAAGCTCGGTATCGGCCAGCCGGACCCGGTCTCCGGTGGTCGGGCCGTACATGTCGGCATAGGCGGCGCGGGAGATCCGGGTGGGCATGTTCGTCCTTTCGAGGCTTCGCGGGCGGAGTGACGCGCGCGTCATCGCGGGCAGCGGCGTCGGTCGGTCTGGTCTCCCGTCAGAGCGGTCCCATGACCTTCTGGTTGAACCCGTAGATCTCGCGCCCGCCGCCGATCGGGACCAGGCGCACGTCGCGCGTCTGGCCGGGCTCGAAGCGGACGGCGGTGCCGGCCGCGATGTCGAGCCGCATGCCCCGCGCCGCCTCGCGGTCGAAGGCCAACCCGGGGTTGGCCTCGGCGAAATGGTAGTGGCTGCCGACCTGTATCGGCCGGTCGCCGGTATTGGCGACGCTGAGCGTCAGCGTTTCGGCGCCCTCGTTCAGCGTGATCTCGCCCTCGGCGGGGAGGATCTCTCCGGGGATCATGGCGCCGCTCAGGCGAAGGCGAGGAAAAGACCGGCGGCGGCGGTCAGGCCACCGAGGCCGCGGGCGAAGGCCGGCCGGCCGAAGGCGCCGGCGAGGAAGCCGAGGCCGAGGCCGAGCGCGTGCAGTCCGGCCGTCGAGATCACGAAACCGGCCGCGTAGGGCAGGCCGCCCAGCACCGGCCCCTCGAGCCCGTGCGCGTAGCCATGCGCGACGCCGAAAAGCCCGATCGTCGCGCAGGCGAGGCCGACCGGCGGGCGCAGCGCGAGGGCGATCGCGGCGCCGAGGACGAGGACCGAGGCGAGGATCGCCGGTTCGATCACCGGCAGCGCCATGCCCTGAAAGCCGAGGAAGCCGCCGAGCAACATCGCGCCGACGAAGCTCGCCGGATAGGCCCAGACCGCGCGTCCGCCGGTCATCGCCGCGAAGACGCCGACCGCGACCATGGTGAGCAGGTGGTCGGCCCCGAGCAGCGGATGCATCAGCCCCGCGTGCAGCGGCATGGCGCCGGCTCCGACTCCGGCTCCGACCTCGGCCCCGACCCCGCTATGCGCCATCGCGGCGACCGGCAGGAGGGCCATGAGGAGGAGGGCCGCGGGCAGGAGCGGGGCGGCGAGGACGGCGAGGCTGTGTCGCATGGGGCGCGTCTCCTTCGGGGTTCAGCGGATCGGGTTGTGGACGGTAACGAGCTTGGTGCCGTCGGGGAAGGTCGCTTCGACCTGCACGTCGTGGATCATCTCGGCGATCCCTGCCATGCATTGCTCGGCCGTCACGACATGGGCGCCCGCCTCCATCAGTTCGGCGACCGACCGGCCGTCGCGGGCACCCTCGACCACGTAGTCGGTGATGAGCGCGATCGCTTCTGGATGGTTGAGCCTGACCCCGCGCGCGAGGCGCCCCCGCGCCACCATCGCGGCGAGCGAGACGAGGAGCTTGTCCTTTTCACGGGGTGTCAGATGCATCGGGATCTCGCCTTTCGGGCTTTCGGTTCAGAGCGACCAGACGCGGGGCAGGGCGGCCCCCCGGAGCGCTTTCAGGAGGCGGAACAGCATTTGGCGCAGCGGCGCCGCGTCGGGGGCGAGGAGGCGCAGGATCAGCACGCCGGGCTTCGCCGAGGCGGCGGCCGGCAGATCGGTCTCCGCCAGCAGCCTCCGCGCCTCGGCGAGCCGGTCCTCGGCGCCGGGAGCGACATGGACGAGCGTCGCGAAGGCGCGCGCGCCGCGCAAGGTGGCGCGGCCCCGTGTCCCGACGGTGATGTCGGGGCCGAGCCTGAGGGCCTCGGCATGGACGAGCCGGCCGCCGCGGCGGACCCGCCAGTGATCGGTGATCGAGGCACCGCGGAGCGTCTCGCCCATCGCCGCGCGGCCGAGAACCACGCTTTCCAGCAGCGTGAGCCGTGCGTCCTCGGCCATCTCGACGGTGAGCCTGCGCGCGAGCCGGCCGCCTTCGAAGAGGATCGTCTCCTGCGGCAGCCAGTCGAGCCGCGCCCGCGGCCCGAGCGAGAGCGCCACATCGACCATTCCGACACCGCCCGAGGAGCGATAGATCCGCTCCGCGGCCTGGGTCGTCACGGTCATGCCCGCGCCCGCGCCGGCGGCGGCGGCATAGGCGAGCCGGTCGCCTCCGGTGATGCCGCCCGAGGTATTGATCAGGATCGCTTCCGGCATCGCCCCGTGCACCCGGGGCAGGAGTGCCTTGGCGCAGCCGGCCTGGTAGAGCCGGCGCAGCCTGGTCGCCCCGCGCGAGACCTCCATCGCCACCTCGGCGCGGCCTTCGGCGCGCTGCTGGCGGATGGGCGGGACTTCGATCTGCATTCGGGGCGCGTTCCAGGCCTTGAAGGGAGACCAAAGCCTTAGGCATCGCCCGCCGCGAGAGGCAACGGATTTGCCTCGCACGATGACACCGCGGTCGGTTCAGCGCGGATTTGCGTAAAGTTTCAGCATGGATGCTCATTGAGCGGGCCGATCGTGACCGGAGCCCGGACCCGGATCGCGCCGGTCACCGGGTCGAAACGGGGCTGATTTTACCAGTTGATCAAAAAAAGACGCTGTGCCAGCCTCCGTCCTGACAGCCACGCGCGTCGGGAGAGGTCCATGATACCCACACCGCGGACCCCGGGCATCGCCCCGGGTCGCCTGCCCGCCGAGGAAATCGCCCAGAATTTCGCCGATATCGCGCCGCCCTTCACGACGCATGAGGCGCTGGTCGCCGCCGACCGCTGCTATTTCTGCTACGACGCGCCCTGTGTCGCGGCCTGTCCGACGACGATCGACATCCCGCTCTTCATCCGCCAGATCGCCACCGGCACGCCGGAGGCGGCGGCGCGCACGATCCTGAGCCAGAACATCCTCGGCGGCATGTGCGCCCGCGTCTGCCCGACCGAGACGCTTTGCGAGGAAGCCTGCGTGCGCGAGGCGGCGGAGGGCAGGCCGGTCGAGATCGGCCGGCTGCAGCGCCACGCCACCGACACGGCGATGGCGAGGGGCGGGCAGCCGTTCGAACGGGCGACGCCCACCGGCCGCCGCGTCGCCGTCGTCGGCGCCGGACCGGCGGGGCTCGCCTGCGCGCACCGGCTCGCGATGCTGGGCCATGACGTGGTGCTCCACGATGCGCGGCCGAAGGGCGGCGGGCTCAACGAATTCGGCATCGCCGCCTACAAGGCGCCGGACGGCTTCGCCCAGGCGGAACTGGAATGGCTGCTCGGCATCGGCGGAATAGAGGTGAGATACGGCGCGCGGCTCGGCGGCGACCTGTCGCTCAAGGATCTGCGCGCGAGCTACGACGCGGTATTCCTCGGGATCGGCCTTGGCGGCGTGAACGCGCTCGAGGCCGGGGGCGCGGACCGCGACGGCGTGCGCCCGGCGGTCGAGTTCATCGCCGAGCTGCGGCAGGCCGAGGATCTGGCGCGGCTCGCGGTCGGCCGGCGCGTGGTCGTGGTCGGCGGCGGCATGACGGCGATCGACGCGGCGGTGCAATCGAAACTCCTCGGCGCCGAGGAGGTGACGATCCTCTACCGCCGCGGCCGCGAGAGGATGTCCGCCTCGGACTACGAACAGGACCTCGCCACGGCCCACGGGGTACGCATCATCTCCGGTGTGATCCCGGTCCGGATGAACGGCAACGGCGCGGTGCGCGAGGTCGAATGCGCCTATGTCGAGGACGGGCCGCAGGGCCTGAGGGAGACGGGCGAGACCTTCACGCTCAAGGCCGATCAGGTGTTGACCGCGATCGGACAGGCGCTGGGAGAGGGCGTCCCGCCGAAGCTCGAGCTCGAACGGGGCAAGATCCGCGTCTCCGGCGCCGGCCGGACCAGCCTGCCCGGCGTCTGGGCGGGCGGGGACTGCGCCTCGGGCGGGAACGATCTCACGGTGACCGCGGTCGCCGAGGGCCGTGACGCGGCGATGGACATCCACCGCGCCCTGACGGGATGATACGGGCACCCGCTGGCAAGAGTCGGCTGGGACGAGGGGGGGGAACGGACTGGCGGGAACGGACTGGCGGGACGAGATGGGGGGCCTGGGAATGGCCGCGGAGACGTCGGAACTGTGGGAGGTGGAGGCCCGGGTCGCGGCCTATTACGGCGGCGTGGGTCTGGTGGAGCGGATCGAGGAGGACCTCGCCCGCGGCTTCAACGGCGATCTCTCGCCCGAGGGCGCGCGCCTCTACGGTTCGTTCCATATCGGGGGCGCGGAGGCGGTCGAGCGCCTGCTCGACGCCATGCCGCCCCTCGCGGGCCAGGCGGTGCTCGACATCGGCTGCGGCGTGGGCGGGGCGGTGCGCGCGCTGACCCGGCGGGGCGCGCTCGGCTGGGGCCTCGATCTGACGCCCGAGTTCATCGCGGCGGCGCGCAAGCTCAGCCGCATGATCGGCGCGGACCCGGCGGTCTTCGAGGTCGGAAGCGCGCTGGCCCTGCCGTATCGCGACCGCGCCTTCGACCATGCGATCATGCTCCATGTGGGCATGAACGTCGCCGACAAGCGCGGCGCGATGGCGGAGGCGGGCCGCGTCATCCGTCCGGGCGGCGCGTTCGCGATCTATGACATCATGCGCGTCGGCGCGGGCGAGGTGACCGAGCCGCTGCCCTGGGCGGGCGAGGCGGAAAGCTCCTTTCTCGACTCCCCCGGCGCCTATGCCACCGCCGCCGCGCTCTGGTTCACCGAAGCCGCGCGGGTGACGCGGAGCGAGGAGGGGATCGCCTTTCTCGAAGCCCTCACCGACCCCGCCGAACCGCGGCCGATCTCCGAGGCGATGCGCGAGAAGATCGCGAATCTCGACGCGGCGTTCCGGAGCGGCGCGCTCGCTCCGGTGGAGATGATCCTGACGCGCCGCAGCTGACCCGCCGGCGCGACGACGGAGTTGCCCCGGCGGCGGCCGAACCGGCGACCACACGAAGGAGGCGAGAATGGCCGATCTTTCCATCGATTTCGTGGGCATCAGATCCCCGAACCCGTTCTGGCTCGCCTCGGCGCCGCCGACGGACAAGGAATACAACGTCCGCCGCGCCTTCGAGGCCGGCTGGGGCGGCGTGGTCTGGAAAACCCTCGGGCTCGACCCGCATATCGTGAACGTCAACGGCCCACGCTACGGCGCGGTCTGGGGCGCGGACCGGCGGCTGCTCGGCCTCAACAACATCGAACTCATCACCGACCGCCCGCTCGACGTGAACCTGCGCGAGATCAAGGCGGTCAAGCGCGACTGGCCCGACCGCGCGCTCGTCGTTTCGCTGATGGTGCCCTGCGACGAGGAAAGCTGGAGCTCGATCCTGCCGCTCGTCGAGGAAACCGGCGCCGACGGGGTGGAACTCAACTTCGGCTGCCCGCATGGCATGAGCGAGCGCGGGATGGGCTCCGCTGTCGGTCAGGTGCCGGAATACATCGAGATGGTCGCGCGCTGGTGCAAGGCGCATACCCGGATGCCGGTGATCGTGAAGCTCACGCCCAATATCACCGACATCCGCTTCCCGGCGCGCGCCGCGCACAAGGGCGGCGCCGACGCGGTCTCGCTCATCAACACCGTGAGTTCGATCACCAGTGTCGATCTCGACAGCTTCAGCCCGGAACCCTCGATCGACGGCAAGGGCAGCCACGGCGGGTATTGCGGCCCGGCGGTGAAGCCCATCGCGCTCAACATGGTGGCCGAGATCGCCCGCGATCCGGAAACGGCCGGCTTCCCGATCAGCGGCATCGGCGGCGTCACGACATGGCGGGACGCCGCCGAGTTCATCGCGCTCGGCGCCGGATCGGTGCAGGTCTGCACGGCGGCGATGACCTATGGCTTCCGCGTGGTCCAGGAGATGATCTCCGGCCTGACGCAATGGATGGACGAGAAGGGGCACCCGGATATCGACGCGATCCGGGGCCGCGCCGTGCCCAATGTCACGGACTGGCAGTATCTCAACCTCAACTATGTCGCCAAGGCGCGGATCGATCAGGATCTCTGCATCCACTGCGGCCGCTGCTACGCCGCCTGCGAGGATACCTCGCATCAGGCGATCGCGATGAAGCCCGGGCGCATCTTCGAGGTGAAGGACGACGAATGCGTCGCCTGCAACCTCTGCGTCAACGTCTGCCCGGTGGAGGGTTGCATCTCGATGGAGGAGATGCAGCCGGGGGCGGTGGACCCGCGCACGGGCCGGGTGGTCGAGCGCGAATATGCGAACTGGACAACCCACCCGAACAACCCGATGGCGCCGAAGGCGGCGGAATGATCCGCCGAGGCCGCTGACGGGGCCGGCCGAGGCACCCTTCGCGGCGTGCCGTCGCGGGGGCGTCAGCGCTCCGCGATCAGCACCTCGCGCTTGCCGACGTGGTTGGCCTGGCTGACCACGCCCTGGTCTTCCATCATCTCGACGAGCTTCGCGGCCTTGTTGTAGCCGACCGAGAGCTTGCGCTGGATGTAGGAGGTCGAGCATTTGCGGTCCTTGGCGACGATCGCCACCGCCTGGTCGTAGAGCGCGTCGTCGCCGTTGGTGTTGCCGCCGAGGCCGAGCACGAGATCGATCTCCGACTGCTCGCCGCTGTCCGGGCCCTCGACCACGCCTGCGTCGTAGTCGGGCGCGCCGAGCGATTTCAGATGCGTCACCACGTCCTCGACCTCCTCGTCGGAGACGAAGGGCCCGTGGACGCGGGTGATGCGCCCGCCGCCGGCCATGTAGAGCATGTCGCCCTGGCCGAGCAGCTGTTCGGCGCCCATCTCGCCAAGAATGGTGCGGCTGTCGATCTTCGAGGTCACCTGGAAGGAGATGCGGGTCGGGAAGTTCGCCTTGATCGTGCCGGTGATGACATCGACCGAGGGCCGCTGCGTCGCCATGATGAGGTGGATGCCCGAGGCGCGGGCCATCTGGGCGAGGCGCTGGATGCAGGCCTCGATCTCCTTGCCCGCGACCATCATCAGGTCGGCCATCTCGTCGACGATCACGACGATATAGGGCATGGTCTCGGGGGCGTATTCCTCGGTCTCGAAGATCGGCTCGCCGGTTTCCTCGTCGAAACCGGTCTGGATCGTTCGGGTGAAGTCCTCGCCGCGTTCGAGCGCGTCGGTCACGCGCTGGTTGTAGCCGTCGATGTTGCGCACGCCCATCTTCGACATCTTGCGGTAGCGCTCCTCCATCTCCGCCACGGTCCATTTCAGGGCGACGACCGCCTTCTTCGGATCGGTGACGACGGGGGAGAGCAGGTGCGGGATGCCGTCATAGACGGAAAGTTCCAGCATCTTCGGGTCGATCATGATGACCCGGCAGTCCTTCGGCGAAAGCTTGTAGAGCAGGCTCAGGATCATCGTGTTGATCGCGACCGACTTGCCCGAGCCGGTGGTGCCGGCGATCAGCAGATGCGGCATCCGGGCGAGGTTCGCGACCACCGGCTCGCCGCCGATGTCCTTGCCGAGCGCGAGCGGCAGCGCATGGGCGGTGTCGGTGAAGCCCTTGGAGGACAGGATCTCGCGCAGCAGCACCTTCTCGCGCATCTGGTTCGGCAGTTCGATGCCGATGACCGAGCGGCCGGGGATGGTCGAGACGCGGCAGGCGAGCGCCTCCATCGAGCGCGCGATATCCTCGGAGAGACCGATGACGCGGCTGGCCTTCAGGCCGGCGGCCGGTTCGAGCTCGTACATGGTCACGACCGGGCCGGGCCGGATCGAGGTGATCTCGCCGCGCACGCCATAGTCGTCGAGCACGGTCTCCAGCAGCCGCGCGTTTTCCTCGAGCTGTTCGGTCGTCAGATGCTGGCGGATGATGGTCGCGGGGTTCTGCAGGAGCGTGACCGGCGGCGACTGGTAGTCCGTCTCCGGGTCCGTTTCCGCCTCCGGGATGAACTCGGGCACCGCGGCGCGGGCCTTGAGCTTCTCGATCCGCGGCGCGGGTCTGGACGCGGCTTTCGGCGCCCTGGCGGCCTCGGCAGGCGCGGCGGGAAGCGGGTCATCCTCGCCCTCGGGTTCGAGCAGGTCGATCTCCGACGCGACGGGTGTCGGCGCCTGGGCGCGGGCGGGCGTCGCGCGGGTCTCGCCCCGAAGACGCGCGCCGAGCCCGGGTCCGGGGTCGGGTCGGGTCTCGGCTTCCACTCCGGACCGCGGTTCAGGCTCCGCGAAATGCCCGAGCGGTTCGCCGAGCGCGTTGGGATCGAAGGGCGGAATGCCGGCGGGCCGCGACAGCGGCGGCGTCGAAGTCCGCGTCGCGACTCGGCCCGATGCCAGGGGGACGGCCGAGGGGGGCGATATGGTGGGGCTCGTCTGGGGCGCCGCCATCGCGGCGGCCGCGCGCCGGGCGCGGGCCTCGGCGGCCTTCTCGCGGGCGACACGCGCGCCGCCCGCCGCGCCCGCGGCGGCGGTCGAGACGGCGCGGCCGGTCAGGCGAAGGAGCCCGGCATAGAGCAGGATCGAGCCGTCGCGCAGCATCCTGAGGAATCCCGCGAATTCGGCCCCGGTCACGCCGAGCACGAAACCCGCCGAGACGAGGAACAGGATGCCGAGCCCGAGCCCGAGGAAGGGGAGCGAAACCGAGGGCTCGAAGGGCAGGGCGGCGATGATCGCGCCGACGAGCGCGTCGCCGAGCAGGCCGCCGAGCCCGTAGTCATGGACCCAGTTCCCGAACGGCACATGGGTCGCGGCGAAGGCGGCCGCGACCAGCATGGCGAGCGGGGTGAAGATCGTGCGCGTCACGATCCGCGTCTCGCCCGCGTGCAAGACGAGCCGCAGCCCCCAGACACCAAGCGCGACCGGCAGGCCATAGGCCGCCCAGCCGAGCGCGCGGTGCAGCGGATCGGCGATCGAGGCGCCGATGAGGCCGAGCGCGTTGCTGGGCGCCGCGTCCGTGGCGCTGAAGAGGCTGGGATCGTCGGGCGAATAGGTCCAGATGATCGCGGCGGCGAGGGCGGCGAGGGCGATCAGGATCAGGCCGAGCAGTTCCGCCCCCCGCCTGCGCAGCGCGATCTCCGTGTCGGTCTCGACGAGCCGGGCCCGGACCTTGGTCTTGCTACGCGCTGCCATCTCTCACATTACCCCTTCGGAATTCCCGCCCGCGCCGAGCGTGTCGCGGATCGCTTCGAGCCCGCGCGCCACCTCCGCCTCGGGCGCCACCAATGCGACCCGGATGTAGCGATGCCCGGGATTGACCCCGTCCGCGCCCGCCCGCCCGAGATATCCTCCGGGCAGGACACGCACGCCGGTCTCGCGCCAGAGCCGGAGCGCCGCCGCCTCGCCATCGCCGACGTCGAGCCAAAGGAAAAACCCTGCCACCGGCGAGACATAGCCGGGGAAGTCCCCGAGGACCCGGTCCGCCAGATCGAACTTGCGGCGATAGAGGGCCCGGTTCGCCTCGACATGGCCCTCGTCGCGCCAGAGCACCGTCGCCGCGCGCTGAAGCGGCAGCGGCAGCGGCGCGCCGCCATAGGCGCGAAGCTGCTTGATCCTGGCGATGGAACGGGGACCGCCGGCGGCGAAGCCGGAGCGCAGGCCCGGAGCGTTCGAGCGTTTCGAGAGCGACTGCATGATCATGACGCGCTCGGGGTCGGCCCCGGCCGCGGCCGCCATCGCGAGCCCGCCGACGGGAGCCGCGTCGCGGTAGATCTCGCCATAGCATTCATCGGCGATGATCCGGAAATCGTGCTTCTCTGCGAGCGCGATCAGATCGCGCCAGTACTCGGGCGAGGCGATCGCGCCCTGCGGGTTCGAGGGCGTGCAGATGTAGCAGAGCGTCGTCCGGTCGAGCGCCTCGCGGGGAAGGCTCGCGTAATCGGGCAGAAATCCCGTTTCGAGCGTCGCAGGCACCATCACCGGCTCCGCCCCGATGGCGAGCGCGGCGGCGCCATAGGCCTGATAGAACGGATTCGGCATCAGCACGACGGGCGACAGGCCGTTCTTGTCCTCGGCCGAGAGCGCGATCGCGGCGTTGAACAGCCCCTCGCGCGTGCCGTTGAGCGGAATGACTCCGGTGTCCGGGTCGATCCTCACGCCGTGACGAAGCCCGATCCAGTCGGCGATCGCGGCGCGCAACTCCGGGGTTCCGTCGTTCGGCGGGTAGAGCGCGAATTCATGCGCGTGGGCGGCGACCGTCTCGGCGATCATCTCCGGCATCGGATGCTTCGGCTCGCCGATCGTCATCGCGAGATCCGGCCCGCCCGGCGGCTCGGCGCGCAGGAGCGCCCGCAAACGCGGGAACGCGTATTCCGGCAGAGCGGAGAACCGCGCGGGAAACTGCATCGTCTGGCCTCAACATCTCGGGGTCATTCGCGCCCCGTTGGCGATGGAGTGTAACGGCAAGCCGCCTTGCGGTCCAGTATCTTGCGCCGCGTCATCGCAGTGCCCGCTCGGCGGCGGCGCCGAGGCGCAGCAGGGCCCGCTCGGCCATCGGCGGCGCCATCATCATCAGCCCCGCCGAGGGCCTGCCGGTCGGCAGAGTCAGGGCCGCGAGGCCGAGAAGGTTGGCGACGCGCGTGTTGCGCAGCGTCAGCAGGTTCTCCATCGCGAAATGGTCCGGATCGGCGAGCAGCCGTTCGGTGTTCGGCGGCGTGTTCGCCGTCGTCGCCATCAACACCGCGTCATAGCCTGCGGTCTCCGACAGATAGGCGGCGCGGTAGCCTTCGAGCTGTGTCCAGCCCCGGATGTAGTCGATACCCGAGAAGGCGCCGCCGCCCCGGAACCGCTCGCGGACCGGTCCGTAGATCAGATCCGGCGCCGCCTCGATGCGCTCGCCCCAGGTCGCATAGGCCTCCGTCGCGAAGAGGACCGGCGCGAGGTTGAGGCAGTCGATCGCCGCCGCCGGCGCGCCGTAGCTGACCCGCGCCCCGGCGGTCTGGAGCGCGGCCACGGCGGCGTCGAACGCCTGCCCGACTTCCGGCCGGCTCGCCAGCGCCTCGTGTTCCAGCACGAGGAAATGGCGCCCCTCGAGCGTCGCACCCACGAGGTCGGGCGCGGGCATCGCCGCGAGGACCGAGAGGAGCAGGCTCGCATCCTCGACCGAGCGGCAGAGCGGGCCGACGCTGTCGAACCGGGGGCAGAGCGGCACGACACCTTCGAGCGACAAGAGGCCATGGGTGGTCTTGAGGCCGACGATATCGTTCCAGGCCGCCGGAACCCGGACCGAGCCGCCGGTATCCGAGCCGATCGCCGCCGCCGCCAGGCCGAAGGCGACCGAGGTCGCCGCGCCCGAGGAGGAGCCGCCCGGCGCCAGTTCCGGGTCGTTGATATTGGGCGGCGTCGCGGTCGCGGGGTTGAGGCCGAGGCCCGAGAAGGCGAGCTCGGTCTGGTGGGTCTTGCCGAGGCAGACGAGGCCCGCGCGCGTCGCCCGCGCGAGAACCTCGGCGTCGCGCTCGGGCACCCGGCCGGCGAGAAGCGGCGAGCCCGATTCCGTCGCCACGCCCGCGGTATCGAAGAGATCCTTCCAGCTGACCGGCACCCCGTCGAGCGGTCCGCGCGTGAGCCCCGATCGCGCGCGATCCGCCGCCGCCGCCGCTTCTTCCCGCGCCCGCTCGGGGGTCAGCCGGGCATAGATCGCCGGGGCCTGCGGATGGCCCTCGATGGCATTGAGATAGACCTCGGTCAGTTCGCGCGGGTCCATGGCGCCGGCGGCGATGCCCCGGCCGAGCTCCGCCGCGCCCATCCAGAGCCAGCTTTCCGACATGATGCGCCTCCCGCGATCGTGAACCGCGTGAGACTAGCGGCGCCCGATCGTGTGGACAATCGTCCCGAGGCGGGGATAAGGGAAGCGCATGCGGCGGGATTGCGACGTACTGATCGTGGGGGGCGGGCTCAACGGCGCGACGATGGCGCTCGCGCTCGCCACCGCCGGGATCTCGAGCATCCTGATCGATGCCGCGCCCCGCGCCGTCCAGGCCGATCCGGGCTTCGACGGCCGCGCCTATGCGCTGTCGCTCGCGTCGCGGCGGATGCTGACGGCGCTCGGGATCTGGGACCGGGTCGCGGGCCGGGCCGAGGAGATCGCCGAGATCAAGATCAGCGACGGCCGCGCGGGCCAGGGGGCGGCGCCCTGGTTCCTGCATTTCGAGGGCGGCGAGATCGACGAAGGCCCGATGGGCCATATGCTGGAGGACCGCTACCTGCGGGCGGCGCTCTTCGCCGCGCTCGACGCCGCGCCCGCCGTGGCGACGCGGGAGAAGGCGCGGGTCACCGCGCAGGAGGTGCTGCCCGGCGGGGTCACGGTCACGCTCGAGAGCGGCGAGCGGCTGACCGGCGCCCTGCTCGTCGGCGCCGACGGCCGCGACAGCGGGGTGGCGCGGCGTGCCGGCATCGCGCGGCGCGGGCATGACTACCACCAGACCGCGCTCGTCTGCGCCATCGCCCACGAGAGGCCGCATGGCGGGATCGCGCATCAGTTCTTCATGCCGGAGGGGCCGCTCGCGATCCTGCCGCTGCCGGGCAACCGCTCCTCGATCGTCTGGACCGCGCATCGCGCATCCGCGCAGGCGATCCAGGCGCTCGGTCCGGAGGAATATCTCGCGGCGCTCAGGCCCCGGTTCGGCGATTTCCTCGGGCCGATCAGCCTCGCCGGTGCGCGGTTCTCCTATCCGCTCGGGTTGACCCTGGCCCAGGACGTGGCGGGGGCAAGGCTCGCGCTGGTCGGCGACGCGGCGCACGGCATCCATCCGCTGGCGGGGCAGGGGCTCAACCTCGGCCTGCGCGACGTGGCGGCGCTCGCCGAGGTTCTCGCCGCCGCGCATCGCCGGGGCCTCGACATCGGCGCCCCGGACGTGCTCGACGACTACCGCGGCTGGCGGCGGGTCGACACGGCGGCGCTGGTCATGGCGACCGACGGGCTGAACCGGCTGTTCTCGAACGACAACCCGCTGCTCCGGCTCGGCCGGGATCTCGGCCTCGGCATCGTGAACCGGCTCCCGGCGCTCCGCCGCGGGCTGATCCGCGAGGCGGCGGGCGTCACGGGCGACCTGCCCCGACTGCTGCGCGGCCAATCTCTCTGAAGGGGCGGCCCTGACCGGGCCCCCGGCACACGGGCCAGCGCCGCGGGGCATGCCCTGGCCCGTCGAGACCGCGGACCCGCTTGTGGGCGCGAAACCGGCTTGATATTGCGCGGTCGAGCCAACGGGAGGTGAGCCATGGCGCGTGCGACGGACGGGGACACCGGCGCGGGGAATCCCAGAGCCAAGGCCCGCGGGGTCGGGCCGCTGCGCGGTCTCGCGCCCTTTCTCGCGCCCTACCGGGTTCTCGTCTGGGGCGCGCTGATCGCGCTCACGGTCACGGCCGGGCTGGCGCTGGCGCTGCCGCTCGCCGTCAGGCGCGTCATCGACGGGTTCAACGAGTCGATCGCCATCATGGACCAGTATTTCGCCGCCGCGACCGCGATCGCCGCGCTGCTCGCGCTCGGGACGGCGGCGCGATTCTACCTCGTCACCCGGCTCGGCGAACGGGTGATCGCCGACATCCGCCGGGCGATCTTCGACAAGGTGATCGGGCTCAGCCCCGGCTTCTACGAGAAGATCATGACCGGAGAGGTGCTCTCGCGGCTCACCACCGACACGACGCTCGTCCTCTCCGTCATCGGCTCCTCGGTCTCGATCGCGCTCAGGAACCTGCTCACGCTGATCGGCGGGCTCGTGCTACTCTTCTTCACGAGCGCGAAACTGACCGGCCTCGTTCTGATCGGCGTCCCCCTCGTCATCGTGCCGATCCTCGCACTCGGCCGCAGGCTCCGCGTGCTAAGCCGCGAGAGCCAGGACCGGATCGCGGCGTCGAGCGCCCAGGCCTCCGAGAGCCTGCTCGCGGCGCAGACCGTGCAGGCCTATACGCATGAGACCGCGAGCCGGGGGCGCTTCGGTTCGCTCACCGAGGCGGCCTTCGACGCGGCGCGGCGGCGGATCCTGACCCGTTCGCTTCTGACCGCGATCGTGATCTTCCTCGTCTTCGCCTCGGTCGTCTGCGTGCTCTGGATCGGCGCGCGCGACGTGCGGGCGGGGACGATGAGCCCGGGCGAACTGGTGCAGTTCGTGATCTACGCGGTAATGGTCGCGGGCGCGGCGGCGGCGCTTTCCGAGATCTGGGGCGAGTTGCAGCGCGCGGCCGGCGCGACGGAGCGGATGGTCGAACTACTCGGTGCCGAGGATACGATCACCGATCCGGACGAACCTGTCGCGCTTCCGGCGCGGGTCCGGGGCGAGATCGCCTTCGAGGACGTGACCTTCCGCTATCCCTCGCGGCCCGAAATCCCCGCGCTGAGCGACCTGTCGCTTCACGTGCGGCCCGGCGAGACCGTGGCGCTGGTCGGACCCTCCGGCGCGGGCAAGACCACGATCTTCCAGCTTCTCATGCGCTTCTTCGACCCGGACACCGGCCGGATAACACTCGATGGGGTGCCGATCGATGCGACCCGGCGCTCGGACCTGCGCGCGCAGATGGCGCTGGTGCCGCAGGAGCCGGTGATCTTCGCCACGACCGCGCGCGAGAACATCCGCTTCGGCCGCCCGGAGGCGAGCGACGCCGAGGTCGAGGAGGCGGCCAAGGCCGCCGCGGCGCATGAATTCCTCTCGCGGCTGCCGGGAGGCTATGACACCTATGTCGGCGAGCGCGGCGTCATGCTCTCGGGCGGGCAGAAGCAGCGCATCGCGATCGCACGTGCCATCCTGCGCGACGCGCCGGTGCTGCTGCTCGACGAGGCGACCAGCGCGCTCGACGCCGAGAGCGAGCGTCTGGTGCAGGCGGCGGTCGACCGGCTCGCCGAGGGACGCACCACGCTCATCATCGCCCACAGGCTCGCCACCGTGAAACGGGCTGACCGGATCGTCGTCTTCCAGGAGGGACGAATTGTCGCGGAGGGCACCCATGGGGCGCTCGTCGCCGAGGACGGGCTCTATGCCCGTCTGGCCCGGCTGCAGTTCACCGACGGCGCCGCCTGAAGGCCGAAACCCGCCAACCGGGACCAACCCGGATACCGCCTGAAACCCGAAGCCGGTTCCCGCGTTCACCTAGCCGCGGGGGCACGCCATGCTTGTTCGGCGCCGCCGACCGTGGCTTTATCACCCGCGCGATTGCACGCGACGAGGAGGGATCTATGGGATTCTGGGATTTCGTTAAGGGCGCCGGCAAGGCGATTGGTATCGAAGCGGCGAATGCCAAGGAGACGGACGAGGCGGCACCGACGCCCGAGGCGCTCAAGAAGGAGATCGAGGATCTCGGCCTGAAGGCGGACGATCTCGACGTCCAGGTCGACGGCGACACGGTCAAGGTCTCCGGCAAGGCGCTGAGCCAGGAAGACAAGGAGAAGATCATCCTCGCGACCGGCAACGTGAAGGGCGTCGCCAAGGTCGAGGATGACATCTCCACCCCCGACGGCGGCGGCGAGGCCGTATTGCACACGGTCGTCAAGGGCGACACGCTCTGGGAGATCGCGCAGAAGACGCTCGGCGACGGCTCGCGCTATCAGGAGATCTTCGAGGCCAACAAGCCGATGCTCAAGGACCCGGACAAGATCTATCCGGGGCAGGTGCTGCGTATCCCGGCGAAGTGATCTTTGAGGGATGACCCCCGCGGCGGGATGACCCCCCGCGGCGAAATGACTTTCGCCAGATGACCTTCGCGGCGGTCGCGCGATTCGGTGCGCGACCGCCGCCGGACCGAACGGTCTTGGTATCCTCGGCCGCCGCGCCTTCCGGGACGTGACGTCGGAATCGTCGTGACGTGGCGTCATTGGCCGGCTCGCGGTCTTGCCCGGCGCCGCGCCGCGCCGCAGGATCAAGCGCGGCAAGCAATGCGCCAGACGAGATGGCGCGAAACCCGGCCGGGGAGGACAGCAATGGTCACAGTCGCGACGATCGCGGACAAGCGCGCCGTCGAAGCAGAGATGCCCGTGGAACGGCGCTGGGAGGCGCGCACGCCCTATGAGCAGCTCGCGCGAACCGCGGCGGCGTATCCCGATCGGCCCGCGATCTCGTTCCAGCTTCGGTCGGCTCCGGGCGACAAGGCGGTGCGTCTCGACTGGGAGGCGTTCCGCGCCGAGGTGACGCGGGCCGCGAACGCGCTGCGCCGGCTCGGGATCGGTCCCGAGGACACGGTTGCCTATGTGCTACCGAACGGGGTCGAGGCGCCGGTGGCCTTCATCGCCGGCGCGACGGCGGGGATCGTCGCGCCGATCAACCCGCTGCTGACGCCCGAGCACATGGGCGCGCTCCTGCGGGAGCTGCGCGCCAAGGTCGTGGTGACGCTCGCGCCCTTCCCGAAGGCCGAGGTCGCCCAGACCGTCGCGGCGGCGATCGCCTCCGCCCCCTCGGTGGAGACGGTGCTGACCATCGATCTCCGGCCCTATTTGCCGATGTTGCTCGGCTTCGCCGCGGCGCTGGCCCGGCCCAAGGTCGCCTGGCCGAAACGGGTGAGGGTGCTCGACTGGCGCCAGACGCTCGCCGCCGCGCGCCCGGACGCGCTCGATTTCGAGGACACCGACCACGACCGCCCCCGCGCCTGCTTCCACACCGGGGGAACCACCGGCCTGCCGAAGCTGACCCGGCACCGGGCGCGCGGCATGCTCTACAACGGCTGGTGCGGCGCCTTCTATCTCTTCGGGCCCGAGGATGTGCTGCTCTGCCCGCTGCCGATGTTCCATGTCTTCGCCGCCTATCCGATCCTCATGTCCTGCCTCGCCTCGGGCGCCGAGATCGTGATGGTGACGCCACAGGGATACCGGGGCGATGGCGTTTTCGAGAATTTCTGGAAACTCGCCGAACACTGGCGGGCGACCTTCATGGTGACGGTGCCGACCGCGGTGGCGCGGCTCACGCAGGTGCCGGTCAATGCCGATCTCTCGCGGCTGCGCGTCGCCTTCTGCGGCTCGGCCGCGATGCCGCGCGAATTGTTCCACCGTTTCGAGTCGCTGACCGGGACGCGGCTCCTCGAAGGCTACGGCATGACCGAGGCGACCTGCCTCGTCTCGGTCAACCCCTATGACGGCGAGCGGCGTGTCGGCAGCGTCGGCCTGCCCTTCGCCTATACCGATGTCAGCATCCGCCACCCGGAGCATTCCGATCAGGATCTCGGAATCGGCGACGTGGGCGAGATCTGCGTGCGCAACCCCGGCGTCAATCCGGAGGTCTATGTCGATCCGGCGAAGAATGCGCGGATGCTGACGCCGGACGGGTATCTGCGTACCGGCGACCTGGGGCGGATCGACGCCGAGGGCTATGTCTGGATCACCGGACGGGCCAAGGATCTGATCATCCGGGGCGGTCATAACATCGACCCCGCGGTCATCGAGGAGGCGCTCGCGCGGCACCCGAAGGTCGCCTTCGTCGGCGCCATCGGCCAGCCCGACGCGCATGCCGGCGAAGTGCCGGCGGCCTATGTCGAACTGATCCAGGGCGCCTCGGTGGAGGTGCGCGAACTGCTCAGCTTCGCCTGCGACGGGATCTCCGAACAGGCGGCGGCGCCGAAATATCTGGAGATCCTCGAGGAACTGCCGAAGACGCCGGTCGGCAAGATCTTCAAGCCGGATCTGCGCCGGCGGGCGATCCAGCGCGTCTTCGACGCGGCGCTCGAGAACGCGGGCTCGGGCGCGCGGGTGGCCGAGGTGGTCGAGGATCGAAAGCTCGGCCTCGTCGCGGAACTCGTTCCCGGGCGGGCCGGGCCGGACGAGGACCCCGACCGCGTTGCCCGGGCGCTCGGCGGCTTCGTCGCGCCCTGGCGCTGGCGCGAACCCGCCGCGGCGGATTGATCGCCCGGGCTTCGCGCGAGAGCCTCCCCGACGGCTTCCCCGCGGCGCCTTCCTGTCCTAGCCTCGGCCGCGAGGCGCCCGGACTGGCCCGGTCGTCGGGGATGAGGACGTGCCGGGATGATCAACGGGTATGCTCTGGACGGGGGGCGTCTGCGCCGGCTGGCGGAACCAATGGCGGAGGATGCGCGACCCGTCTGGCTCGATCTGCTGAACCCGCTGCCGCATCACAGCCGCGAGATCGAGGCCCGCTACGGCATACGCATGCCGACCCGAGAGCGCATGGAGGAGATCGAGGAATCGAGCCGGCTCTACGCCGACGGCGAGGGGATCTACATGACGCTCCCGCTGCCGGTCAGGACGGAGCTCGACCTGCCGCTGCTGGTGCCGGTCACCTTCATCCTGACGCCCGAGATCCTCGTCACCGTCCATGACTACGCGCCGCGCGCGTTCCAGACCTTTCCCCAGCGCGCCGAACGCGTCGAGACCGGCTGCCGCGACGCCGACACGCTGCTGCTCGCGCTGCTCGACGCCGTGGTGGATCGGCTCGCCGACATTCTCGAATCGGTCGGCCGCGAGGTGGAGCGGCTGTCGCGCGAGGTGCTCCACGTCATTCCGGGGGAACAGGCGAAGGACTACCGGCTCGTCCTGCGCGCGATCGGCCATCATGGCGAGGTGGTCGGCCATGTGCTGCAGAGCCTCGTCTCGGTGGAACGGCTGCTCGTCTTCCTCGGCGTGGAGGCGCGCGGGCGGCTCGCCAGCAAGGAAAGCCGCGCCAAGCAGAAGTCGCTCAGCCGCGATTCGCGTCACCTCACCGAACATGCGAACTTCCTGAGCCAGAAGATCCAGTTCCTGCTCGATGCGACGCTCGGCATGATCGGGATCGAGCAGAACGCCACGATCAAGATCTTCTCGGTCGCCGCGGTCGTGTTCCTGCCGCCGACGCTGATCGCCTCGATCTACGGCATGAACTTCGACGTCATGCCGGAACTGCACTGGATGTTCGGATATCCCTTCGCGATCGGACTCATGATCCTGTCGGCCTGGCTGTCCTACTGGATCTTCAAGAGCCGCGGCTGGCTCTGATCCCGGCGCGGGTCGAGTTCAGACGCCGTCCCGGCTTGCGTATATTCAGGCGCCGTCCCGGCTTGCGTATATTCAGGCGCCGTCCCGGCTTGGATGGCCTAGACGCCGTCCCGGCTGGCCGGAGCCTCGTCCGGCGCCGCGCGGCGGCGTTCGGCCGCGAAGACGAGCAGCGCGTCGTCCAGCCGCTCGGCGAGCGCCGGCAGTCCGTTCGACGCCGCGTAGATCCTGAGCGCCGACAGGATGTCGAACATCTGGTCGTCACTCTCGGGAAGATACATCGGCTCGGTTCCTCGAAACGCCGCGCGCGGCCTCTCCGGCCATAGATCGAACCGGCCGGCGGCGCCAGCGGCATTTCGCCGCCAAGGGCCCGTTAGGCGAATATTTACCTGAAAAGTAAACGACTTGCCGCGGAATGCGCCAGGTTTTGCCTTTCAACGGGTTTCATGCTGTGATGGAGGACCCCGGCGGGCACGCCGGAGAAAAAGAAGGAGGGCGCCATGGACGCTCTGACACCGGTGGTCGTGCAGGCCATCGCAGGGCTGATGGGCGGGGGGATCGCCGGCAATCTCGTCGATCTCGCGGCGATCCGGACACCGCCGAAAGTCATCGCCAGTCTTCTCGGCGGCATCGCGGGTGGTGCGTTCGCGGGGCTGGTACTGGGCGTGGGAACGGTCGCCGTCGTGACCCCGGAGGCGGCGGTGACGGCGGAGGCGGCGAGCCAGGTCAATTTCGCGGCGCTCGCCACCTGGGTCGCCGGCGGGCTGATCGGAGGCGGATTGCTCACGACGATCGGCGGGGCGCTGGGCTTCGGGCGCTGAGGTTCGGACGCCCGGATTTCGGGCGCCTGGGTTTCGGACCCCTGGATTTCGGGCGCCGATGCCGGAGGCTGGGCCTCACCAATGCGGCGGCGGCTGGTTCGGGTCGGGCGCATCCTCCGGCAGCGCCGCCTCGGCCGCGGCCAGCCGGGTGGCGAGGACACGCGACTGCGCGCCGAGACGGTCGATCGCATCGGCCTGATCGCGCAACAGGTCGGAAAGCTCCTCGACCTGCCGTTCGAGATGCGCGACGGCGATCTCGAGCGTGGTCAGCCGTTCGGTGTCCGTCATCGGCCCCTCATCGACCCGCCTTCACGCGCCGACCCTGATCCGCCCGCCTTCATCCACGCGCCTTCATGGACCTGGCCGATATCAACCTGTCTGACATCAACCCGTCCTGGCGTCATGGTCGGGCTCGACCCGTTCGACGAGCAGCTTGTCGATCCGCCGCCCATCCATGTCCACGACCTCGAAGCGCCAGCCGAAGGCGGTGAAACTGTCGCCGGCGGTCGGGATGCGCCGCATCCTCTCGAGCACGAACCCGGCCAGCGTCGCATAGCCGTGGGCACCGAACTGATCGACATCGAGCAGTTCGGCCACCTCGTCCACCGGCATGCCCGCGTCGAGCAGCCAGGACCCGTCGTCGCGGCGCACCGACTCGCGTCCCTCGCCGCTCTCGCCGTCGGGCACGTCGCCGGCGATCGAGGTCAGGATGTCGGTCGGGGTGACGACGCCTTCGAGCCCGCCGTATTCATCGACGACGATCGCCATATGGACCGGGGAGACGCGGAACTGCTCGATCAGCTGGAGAGAGAGCATGTCCGGGCTGACGTAGATCGGCTGTTTCGCGATGGAGAACAGGTCGTCCTGCCCGGAATGGACCAGCGCGAGCACGTCGCGAACATGCACGACGCCGAGCACATCCTCCGATCCGTCCGAGGCGCGCAGCGGATAGCGCGAGTGGCTGTGATCGCGGATGACATCGAGCGTCTCCTCGATCGTGTCCGAGGCGTTCAGCCAGCTCAGCTCGCGCCGCGGCACCATGATCACCCGCACCGGACGGTCGGCGAATCGCAGCACGCCCTCGATCAGTTCGCGCTCCCGGACGTCGAAGACCCCGCTCTCGGTGCCCTCGGCGATCATCGCCTTGACCTCTTCCTCGGTCACGGTGTTCTGGTCGCTGGCCTTGACTCGCAGGAGGCGCAGCACGGTCTCGGTCGAGACGCGCAGGAACCAGACGATCGGCGTGCCGACGGTGGCGAGCACGCTCATCGGTCCGCTGACCGAGGCTGCGATCCGCTCCGCATGCTGCAGGGCCAGCCGCTTCGGCACGAGTTCGCCCACGATCAGCGAAAGATAGGTTGTGACGATCACCACCAGGGCGAAGGCGAGCGGCTCGGACCAGGTGACGAGCGCGGGCACCCGGTCGAGCACCTCGGAGAGCGGTCCGGCGAAGGTCGCTCCGCTATAGGCGCCGGCGACGATGCCGATCAGGGTGATGCCGATCTGCACGGTGGAGAGAAAGCCGGTCGGGTCCTCCGCCAGAAGCAGCGCCTTGGCCGCGCCCCGGTTGCCCCCCTTCGCCATCTGTTCGAGCCGCACGCGCCGCGCGGAGACGATCGCAAGCTCGGACATGGCAAAAAAGCCGTTGAGCAGGATGAGAAAAAGAACGACGAAGAGTTCCCAGACCGGCATTCGCTACCCACGTCGCCCGCGGGCCTCCCTAGATCGCCCCGTCGCGCGGGGCCGCGAGTCCCCGTATACGTGCTGACCCGCGCGGCGCAAAGGTATGGTTACGACAGGCCGCGGCGCCCGCCCTCGCGGCGGGTGGGTGAAATTCGCGGTGAAGGAGAGAGAAACCGTGGAAACTTTCTCGGGACGCGATCTGCGCGACGCCCTGGGGCGTTTCGTGACCGGCGTGACGGTGGTGACGACCCGCGCCGAGACGGGGCCGCTCGGCATGACCGTCAACAGTTTCGCGAGCGTGTCGCTCGATCCGCCGCTGGTGCTCTGGTCGCCGGCGCGCAAGTCGAGCCGGTTCCCGGCCTTCGAGGCGGCGGCCCATTTCGCGATCCATGTGCTGAGCGAGGATCAGCGGGCGCTCGCTGAGCATTTCGCCCGGCACGGCGCGCCGTTCCCGGACCTGCCCTTCGAGGACGGGATCGATGGCACGCCGCTCTTCGACGGGTCGGTGGCGCGCTTCGAGTGCCGTCACGCGGCCGGCCATGACGGCGGGGACCACCTGATCGTGGTGGGCGAGGTCCTGCGGCTCACGACCGAGGATCTGAAGCCGCTGATCTTTCATCGCGGCGGCTTCTCGACGCTCTAGCTCCGGCTGGAGGCGTCCGCCGGAACCCGCTAGTCTCGCGGCGGTCAGGCAAGGACGGCGGGGAGGACCAGCATGAACATCGCGGACCAGTTCGCGAAAGTCGTGGCGATGATTGGCTCGGTTGCCATTCTCGCGCGGCGACAGGATGGGGCGGCGGTCCCGCCGGCCTATGGCGCCGAGCCCGCGATCCCGAAGGCGCGGCCGCAGTCGATCCCGACGCTCAAGATGCCGACCGCCACGGGATGGGAAGGCGACCGGACCCCGGTGCCGGCGCCGGGACTGCGCGTCAACGCCTTCGCCCGCGATCTGGAACATCCGCGCTGGATCGAGGTTCTGCCGAACGGCGATGTGCTGGTCGCGGAGGCGCGCGAGCAGAAGGGCACGATCCGGAGCGCCTTCGACTATGCGATGTATGCGACGATGAAGCGCGCCGCGGCCGTCGGCGACAGCGCGAACCGCGTCTCGCTGCTGCGCGATTCCGATGACGACGGCGTGGCCGAGATCCGCGAGACCTTCGTCGAGAACCAGCGCCAGCCCTTCGGCATGGCTCTGGTGGAGCGGACCTTTTACGTCGGCAACACCGACGGGATCATGGCCTTCGACTACAGCCCCGGTGTCACGCGCCTGACGGGCGAGGGCAGGCGGGTGACGACCTTCCAGCCCGGCGGGCACTGGACGCGCAGCCTGATCGTGAGCCCGGACCGGAGCCGGATCTACTGCGGCGTCGGCTCGCTCACCAATATCGCCGACAAGGGCATGGAGGCCGAGGAGGGGCGGGCGGCGATCCATGTGCTCGACCTCGCCACGGGGGAGTCGCGGATCTTCGCCTCGGGGCTGCGCAACCCGGTCGGCCTCGCCTGGGAGCCGACGACCGGCGCGCTCTGGACCGTGGTGAACGAGCGCGACGGCCTCGGGGACGAGACGCCGCCGGACTACCTGACCGAAGTGGTGGACGGCGGCTTCTACGGCTGGCCGCATTGCTACTGGGGCCAGACGGTCGATGACCGCGTGCCGGCCAATCCGGCGCTGGTCGCCACCGCGCGCACGCCCGATTTCGCGCTCGGCGGCCATACCGCCTCGCTCGGGCTCTGCTGGATGCCGGATGGCACCCTGCCGGGCTTCGGCGAAGGCATGGCGATCGGCCAGCACGGCAGCTGGAACCGCAGCAAGCTCTCGGGCTACAGGCTCATCTTCGTGCCCTTCGAGAACGGGCGGCCGGCGGGGCCGGCGCGCGATATCCTGACCGGCTTCCTCTCCGACGACGAGAAGAAGTCCTGGGGCCGGCCGGTCGGCGTCGCGCTGGCGCCGGGGGGCGGGCTCCTGATGGCCGATGATGTCGGAAACGTGATCTGGCGGATCACCGGCGCCTGAGCATGGTCCCGGATCGTCCGCGGGGGTTCCGCCGCGGAGCCTCACTGGACGGCCGCGGTGGGAGCGCATAAGGTCCGCAGGCACGTTGCCACCCGCCCGAAGGGTCCGAATGCCGGCTTCGCTTCATCTCGTCAAACTTTGCGTCGGCGCCGCCGAGGTGCCGGAGCTTATCGCGTGGCAGGCCGCGCGGATGGAGGAGGCGCGCGCCGCCGGGCGTCCGGCCATTCCGATCCATGTCACCCGGATGTGGCCGAAACGGAGCGACGAGCTGCTCGACGGCGGTTCGCTCTACTGGGTCTTCAAGGGCCTGATCCTTGCCCGCCAGCGCATCCTGGCGCTTGAGGCGCGCACCGGCGAGGATGGCATCCAGCGCTGCGCGATCAATCTCGATCCGGCCGTGGTCCGCACGGCGCCGAGGCCCCGGCGGCCGTTCCAGGGCTGGCGCTACCTGCCCGCGGGTGAGGCGCCTCCCGATCTCACCGGCGCCGCCGAGCCCGACCTTCCCGCCCCGCTGGCGCTGGAACTCGCCCAGATCGGAGTCCTCTGAAGCCATGTCCTTCCGCCACCTTCTGATCTCCGTCGCACTCGTCGCCACCGCCGCCACCGCCGCCACCAGCGCGGAGAGCAAGAGCAGCCGCTACAACTGGGACGAGCTCGGAACCGAATTCTGCCGGCTCACCCTCGCGGGCGATCTCGACGGGCTCACGACCATCCTGACGCCCTCGCTCGTCGCGAAGATCCAGGCGGCGAAGGGTAACCGGCTGATGCCGCCGCCGAACGTGCTGTTCCAGAGCTATGTCAACGAGGTGCCGGTCTGCCGGGCCAGCACTCGCAACGTGGCGATCGTCGCGATCACCCGCTCGATGCCGGGCGGCAAGGCGCCGAGCTGGACGGAGTATCTCGAAGTCGTGCCGCTCGCCGATGGCACGACGCGGATCGACAACGTGCTCTTCGCCACCCGCCGCAGCGACACACTTCGCACGCGGCTTGAGTCCTGGACGGAGTAACGCCGCTCAGCCGCGCGACAGCCGCTCCGCCTCGCGCCTGAGCGTGGCGGCGCGCAGGCTGTCGTAGATCGGCGGTTCGCGCAGCAGCGTCGGGACCAGCATCGAGGCGAAACAGGCGCCGAGCATCGGCACGAGCAGTTCGACGCTCGCCGTCATCTCGGTCACGAGCACGATCCCGGTCACCGGCGCCCGCGCGACGCCGACGAAGAAGGCCGCCATGCCGACCACGGCGAAGGCGGCGGGCTGGACATTCGCGAAGGGAACGGCGCCCTTCAGCACGATGCCGACGCCGAGGCCGAGCACCGCGCCGAGCACCAGCATCGGCGCGAAGATCCCGCCCGGCGTGCCCGAGGCGTAGCTGACGCTGCCGAGCGCCATGCGCAGCACGAGGATCAGCGGGATGACCATGAGCGCCTGCTGGCCAAGCAGCGCCGCCTGGGTGATCCGGTCGCCGCCGCCGATCATGCCGGGCAGGTACCAGCCGAGCAGGCCGACCGCGGCGCCGATCGCACCCGCCCGGATCTCCACACGGATGAAGGACAGCCGTGAGGCGAGCGCCAGTCCCGCGAGCAATATACGGTTGTGCGCGATCGCCGCGAAGCCCGCCACGATCCCGAGCACGCCGTAGAGCAGATGCGTGAGCGGGTCGCCGTAGTCGCGGACCTCGATGTGGAAATCCGGCTCGTCGCCGAGCAGCACCCGCGCCACCGAGACCGCGCTCGCCGTCGCCGCGAGGATGACGATGGCGATCCGGGGTTCGAATCTCCGCACCAGTTCCTCCAGCACGAAGACGGCGCCTGCGATCGGCGCGTTGAAGGCCGTGGCAAGGCCCGAGGCCGCGCCCGCCGCCATCAGCACCCGGCAATCCGCCCAGTCGCGGCGGAACAGCCGCCCGACGGTATGGGCGACGCTCGCCCCCATCTGCACGCTCGGCCCCTCGCGTCCGAGCGCGAGGCCAGAGCCGATGGAGAGCACGCCGCCGGCGAACTTGACGAAGGCGAGGCTCGCTGGCGCGGGGGGCAGTTCACCCTCGATCACCGCCTCGATATGCGGGATGCCGGAGCCGGAGGCATGGGGCGAGAAGCGCCGCACCAGCCAGGCGGAGGCCGCGACCAGCGCGGCGGTCACGGCCATCACGACCGGGAGCCCGGCGATCCCGAGCAGCTGCGCCTTCGCGACGGAGGCCTCGCGGAGGTGCACCGCCGCCTCCAGCGCGATGCGGAAGAGCGCGCAGATGAGGCCGGATGCGATGCCGACGAGCGGCGCGAGGCAGGCGAGAAACAGGAGATGCCGGCGCCGGGGCGGCTCCATGTCGTGATGCTCGACGATCGCCTCCGGCTCCGGCATCGTCAGCCCCGCTGGTTCGCGGGGGAGGCCGGTGGCGCGGACAGCCGCTCGATGAGCCTGGCGCGCGTGCGCATAGCCGTCTCGTCCCAGACCGCGCCCTGCGAGGCGAAGAGCGTGGCCTGGCTGCGCAGGATCAGCCCGTCGGAGAGAACCCGGAGGTGGTTGTCGCGGAGCGTCGAGCCGGTCGAGGTGATGTCGACCACGACCTCGGCGACGGCGTTCTTCACCGTGCCCTCGGTCGCGCCCTGGCTGTCCACCAGCCGGTAATCCGCGACGCCGTGCTGGCGGAAGAAGGCGCGGGCGAGCGCGTGGTATTTCGTCGCCGCGCGCAGCCTGTGGCCGTGCCGGGCGCGGAACTCGGCCGCGACGGAATCAAGATCGGCCATGTCCTCGACATCGATCCAGAAGGCGGGAACCGCGACGACCAGATCGGCGAAGCCGAAGCCCATTTCCGCAAGTTCCTCGACCCGGGTCTCCCAGCCCGGGATCTGCTCGCGCACGACATCCTGGCCGGTCACGCCGAGATGGAGCCGTCCGGCCGCGAGTTCGCGGGGGATCTCGCCGGCCGAGAGCAGCACGAGATCGACGCCGTCGATCCCCGCGACCTCGCCGGCATACTCGCGCCCGAAACTGGAGCGCGACAGTTCGATACCGCGCGCGGCGAACCATTCGATCGTGGCGTCCTGAAGCCGTCCCTTCGACGGCACCCCGAGCTTGAGCGCCGTCATCGCGCGTCCTCCATCAGCGCGACCAGCGCCTCGGGCCGGATGATCGCACCGACCGCCGGGATGCCGCGGCCGCCGCCGAGCACCCGGGTCAGCGCGTCATAACGCCCGCCATTGGCGATGGCCGGGAGATCGGGCCGGTCCCGCGGCTCGGCGCCGAAGACGAAGCCGTCGTAGTATTCAAGCGCGGTGCGGCCGAAGCTCGCCTGGAACGGCAGGCTCCCCGCGTCGATCCCGGCGGCGTCGAGCGCGTCGAGCCGTTCGGCGAAGCGGTCGACGGCGGCGCGAAGGCCCGGCACCTCGGCGGAAAGCTCGCGGTAGCGGTCGAGCGCCGCGCCGCTCGGCGCCTCGACCGCGAGGACCGCTTCGAGCAGATCGACCTCGCCCGTGCTGAGCCGAGGCGTCGCCGCCTCGATCGCGAGCCGCCCGGCCCGCCAGTCGATATCGTCGAGCGTGCGGAGGCCGATCTCCGGCCCCGCCGCCGCCGCCATCTCGACGAGCCGCCCCTGATCGCGCGCGAGGATCATCGCCGCGCGCCGCTCGACCAGCCCCGCGTGTTCGACCCCGTAGCGGCGGAGCAGTGCGTGGAACTTCGCCGGCCGCCAGACATGGCGGCGGAGCGCGGCCTTGCGCGCCGGGCTCGTCGCCAGCGCGTCGATCGCGGCGAGGATGAGCCCCATGTCGCCGGTCACGAAATCGACCGGCGCTGCTTCGAGCGCGCGGGCGATCAGCGCCATCACCTCGGCGTCGGTCCGCGCGGGATCGCCGGATTCGAAGACCTCGAACCCGGCCTGGAGATACTCCCGCGCCCGTTTCGACCCGGTATCCTGCTTGCGCCAGACCGGCCCGCAATACGAATAGCGCGCGGGCTCGGCACCGCTGTCCATGTGGAGCCGCACGATCGGCACGGTGAAATCCGGCCGCAGCATCATCTCCGCGCGGTCATCCGCCGCCATGAAGGCGCGGGCGCGGATTTCCTCGCCGTAGAGATCGAGCAGCACTTCCGCCGGTTGCAGCGCCTCCGGCTCGACCAGCACGGCGCCCGCGGCTTCGAAGAGCGCGAGCAGCCGCGCGACCTCGGCGTGGAGCCGCCCGAGCCCCGCGCCGATCCGCGCGCCCTTGAGATAAGCCCGGTCGGACACCATCAGCCCTGTCCCGCGAGCATCGCGCGGACCTGCGCGACCAGATCGCCCCGCGCCACCTCGCGCTGCGCGGGCTGGGCCTTCCAGTCCTCGTGGCTCTCCATCTCGGCTGCGAGCTTCGCGCCGAGCACGAGGTCCTTGAGCTGCACGACGCCGCGCGCGCGCTCGTCCCCGCCCTCGACGATCGCGACCGCCGAGCCGCGCTGGTCGGCGTATTTCATCTGCCGCGCCATGTTGCCGCCGCCGAGGAAGACCTCGGCGCGGATGCCGGCGGCGCGGAGTTCCGCCGCCATCGCCTGGTAGTCGGCCATCCGGTCGCGGTCCATCACTGTCACGACCACGGGCCCCGGTTCCGCCACGGCGCTCCGGCCCTTGGCATTGAGCGCCGCGAGCAGCCGGTCGACGCCGACCGAGACGCCGCAGGCGGGTACCGCCTCTCCGGTGAAGCGCTTGACGAGATCGTCGTAGCGCCCGCCGCCGGCGACCGAGCCGAACTGGCGCCTGCGCCCGTCGTCGTCGAGGATTTCGAAGGTCAGTTCCGCCTCATAGACCGGGCCGGTGTAATAGCCGAGGCCGCGCACAACGGAGGGGTCGATCACCACGCGTTCGGCCCCGAGACCGCGCGCGTCGAGAAGCTCGGCGATCCGCTCCAGTTCCGCGACGCCGTCGGTTCCACTGGCCGAGCCGCCCACGAGTTCCCGGAGCCGGGCGCAGGTCGCGGCGCCATCGTCGCGGCGCGCGTCCATGAAGCCCATGATGACCGCCGCCTGTTCCTCGGAAAGCTCGGCGCCCTTGGTGAAATCGCCGCTCTCGTCCCGGCGCCCGGCACCCAGCAGCGCGGCGACGCCTTCGGTCCCGAGCCGGTCGAGCTTGTCGATGGCGCGCATCACGATCCCGCGCCGCCCGGCGTCGCGCTCGGGGTCGGCGGGGTCGAGCACGCCCGCCGCTTCCATGACGCCGTTCAGAACCTTGCGGTTGTTGACCCGGATCAGATAGTCGCCGCGCGCGATGCCCGCGGCCTCCATCGCTTCAGCCAGCATCCCGCAGATCTCCGCGTCCGCCGCGACATTGCCGGAACCCACGGTATCGGCGTCGCACTGGTAGAACTGCCGGAAGCGCCCCGGACCCGGCTTCTCGTTGCGCCAGACCGGGCCGACCGCGTAGCGGCGGTAGGGCAGCGGCAGGTCGCGGCGAAACTGCGCGTAAACGCGGGCCAGCGGCGCCGTCAGGTCGTAGCGGAGTGCGAGCCAGTCCTCGTCCTCCTCCTTCCAGGCGAAGACGCCCTCGTTCGGCCGGTCCACGTCGGGGAGGAACTTGCCCAACGCCTCGACCGTCTCGACCGCGCTCGTCTCCAACGGGTCGAAGCCGTAGGCGTGATAGACCTCGGTCACGCGGGCGAGCATCAGGTCGCGCGCGCGGACCTCGGCGCCGAAATAGTCGCGAAATCCCCTCGGCGTCTCCGCGCGGGGGCGGCGGGGCTTCTTTTCCTTGGCCATTCTGGGCGGTCCTGTCAGGCGTGTCCGGGTCGGGGCGTGTCCGGATCGGATGTGGTCGGATGGTTGCGCGTCTCCTAACCGCCCGGGCCCGCCGGGGCAAGGACGGGGCGGGCCTGATGGGTAGGGCGGATCGCCCGGGGGTGGCCTCTGGGATGGCCGGAGGATGGCCCGAGGATGGCTAGCGGGATGGCCCGGTCGGCGCGATTGACCGGGGGCGGGGCGCCGCCTATCTTTTCCACTCCGCCCACATCGGAGCCGCTCATGAACAAGCCCGCGCCCGGGGCCTTCATCCCCGACCTCGACCTTCCCTGGCAGGAGGTGAGCCTCGACGTGCTGCGCGAGAAATACGCGAAGGGCGCGGAGCGCGACCTCGACGGCCCGGAGATGGCCCGCGCCGTCCGGCTCCGCGTCGCCCGCGCGCTCGCCGCCGTCGAGGCCGAGCCCGCGCTCTGGGAGCCGCGGTTCCTCGGGGCGCTGGAGCGCGGCTTCATCCCCGGCGGGCGGATCAATTCGGCGGCGGGCGCGGAGATCCGCGAGGTCACGCTCATCAACTGCTTCGTGCAGCCGGTCGGGGATTCGATCTCCGAGACCACGGAGGGCAAGCCCGGCATCTATATCGCGCTCCGCGAGGCGGCGGAGACGATGCGTCGGGGCGGCGGCGTCGGCTATGATTTCAGCGCGATCCGGCCCAAGGGCGCGCGGGTGCGCGGCACCGACAGCGCGGCTTCGGGGCCGATCAGCTACATGCATGTCTTCGACCAGTCCTGCGCGACGGTCGAGAGCGCCGGCGCGCGGCGGGGCGCCCAGATGGGTGTGCTCCGCTGCGACCATCCCGACATCCTCGACTTCATCTCGGCGAAGCGCGAGGCCGGACGGCTCAACAATTTCAACATCTCGGTCGGCGTGACCGACGCCTTCATGGAGGCGGTCGCCACCGACCAGCTCTTCGACCTCGTGCACAAGGCCGAGCCGTCGCCGGCGCGGATTGCGGGGGGCGCGCACCGGCGCGAGGACGGGCTCTGGGTCTATGCGACGGTCAAGGCGCGCGAGGTCTGGCGCGTCATCATGCGCAACACCTATGACGCGGCCGAGCCGGGCGTGCTGTTCCTCGACCGGATCAACGCCGAGAACAACCTGCACTATGCCGAGCGGATCGAGGCGACCAACCCCTGCGGCGAGATCCCGATCCCGGACCACGGCTGCTGCTGCCTCGGCTCGATCAATCTCACGCGCTTCGTCTCCGGCTCCTTCACGCCCGAGGCGCGGTTCGACGCCGAAGGTTTCGCCGAGACCGTGGCGCTCGCGGTCCGGATGCTCGACAACGTGCTGACCGCGACCGTCTGGCCCTTGCCGCAGCAGGCGGCGGAGGCGGAGGCGAAGCGGCGCGTCGGGCTCGGCTTCACCGGGCTCGGCGACGCCCTGATCCAGATGGGCCTGCGCTACGACTCGGCCGAGGCGCGGGCCACCGCCGCCGACTGGACGCGGGCGATGCGCGACGCCGCCTATCGCGCGAGCATCGCGATCGCGCGGGAGAAGGGCGCCTTCCCGCTCTTCGATGCCGAGAAGCTCCTCGCCTCCGGCATGGCCTCGCGTCTGCCCGGCGAGATCCGGTCCGAGATCCGCGCGCATGGGCTGCGCAACAGCCACCTGCTCTCGATCGCGCCCACCGGCACGATCAGCCTCGCCTTCGCCGACAATGCCTCGAACGGGATCGAGCCGGCCTATTCCTGGTACTACACCCGCAAGAAGCGCGAGCCGGACGGGTCGATGCGGGAGTACCGGGTCGAGGACCAGGCCTGGCGGCTCTGGCGGGCGCGGCGCGGCAATGACGCGGCGCTGCCCGAGGCCTTCGTCAACGCGCTGGAGATCGGCGCGCACGACCACATGGCGATGCAGGCGGCGATCCAGCCCTACATCTGCGCCGCGATCTCGAAGACCGTGAACGTGCCCGAGGATTATCCGTTCGAGGAGTTCGAGAGCCTCTATCTCGAAGCCTGGCGGGCGGGGCTGAAGGGGATCACCACCTACCGGCCGAACAGCGTGCTGGGCTCGGTCCTCTCGGTCGAGAAGGAGGCGCCGCGCGATCTCGACGAGAGCGATCCCGAGCGGCGTATCCGCATCGCCGACCCGCCCAATGTCGCGCTCGCGGCGCTCCGCTGGCCGCACCGGCCGAAGCTCACCGCCGGTTCGCCCTCCTGGACCTACATGATCGAGGCGCCGACCAACCGTTTCGCGGTCTTCGTCGGCCATGTCGAGGGCGAGGGCGGCCATGCCCAGCCCTTCGAGGTCTGGGTGAACGGCGAGCAGACGCCACGCGGCCTCGGCGCGCTGGCGAAGAACCTCTCGATGGACATGCGCGCGCAGGATCGCGCCTGGCTCGCGGCGAAGCTCGACAGTCTCGCCAAGACGCCGGGCGCGCCCTATTCGGTGCCGATGCCGCCGGACGGGCGGATCGCGCCGGTCGCGGGCAATGTCAGCGCCTTCGCCTCGGTGGTGCGCTGGCGCTGCGAAACGCTCGGGGTTTTCGACGGGCCGGAGGGCGAGACGCCGCTGCTCGATGCGATGTTCTCGCGCAAGGAGCCGAAATCGGGCGTTGACGGCACGCTTTCGTGGACCGTCGATATCCTCAACCCGGCGACGGGCGACGATTTCGCGATGTTCGTCAAGGAATGCGTGCTGCCGGACGGGTCGAAACGGCCCTATTCGGTCTGGCTCTCCGGTGCCTATCCGCTGGAATTCAACGGGCTCACCCGCTCGCTCAGCCTCGACATGCGGGTGATCGACCCGGCCTGGATCGGCAAGAAGCTCCGCGGCCTCAAGGATCTGCCCGAGGCGAAGGGCGATTTCTTCGCGCGTGTACCCGGCAGCGAGAAACAGGCGGTGCAGCCCTCGACCGTCGCCTATGTCGCGCGGCTGCTGATCCACCGCTACGGGATGCTCGGCGTGCTCGATCCCGACGGATACCCGCTCGCGGGCGGCGCGCGGCTCTGGTCGGACGCGCCCGCGCCCGGCGCCGCGGTGGAGACGCCGGGGCGGGTCTGCCCCGAATGCGGCCACGCGGCGGTGGTCAAACGCGACGGCTGCGACTTCTGCACCGCCTGCGGCTACACCGGGGCCTGCGGCTAGGCTCGGGGGCGCGGCGCCGGGGCTTTTCCTCCCGCCGGGGCGGGGTTAAGTAACGGGCCTCTCAGGACGCCCGGGACGAGCCATGGAAAAGACATTCGACGCGCGGAGCGCGGAAGCCGAGATCGCCGATCGCTGGGACGCGGCCGGCGCCTTCGTGGCCGGCGCCAATGCGAAACCGGGCGGCAAGCCGTTCACCATCCTCTTGCCGCCGCCGAATGTCACCGGCAGCCTGCACATGGGCCATGCGTTCAACCACACGCTCATGGACATCCTTGCCCGCTGGCACCGGATGAAGGGCGACGACGTGCTCTGGCAGCCGGGGCTCGACCACGCAGGCATCGCGACGCAGATGGTCGTGGAGCGCCAGCTCGCCGCCGCCGGAAATATCGGGCGGCGCGAGATGGGGCGCGAGGCGTTCACGGCGAAGGTCTGGGAGTGGAAGGGCAAGTCCGGGGGCACGATCCTGGAGCAGTCCCGGCGGCTCGGGGATTCCTTCGATCTCTCGCGCAATGCCTTCACCATGTCGGGCGCACCCGAGGCGCCGGCGGGCGAGGAAGGCAACTTCCACGACGCGGTTCTGAAAGCCTTCGTAGCGCTTTACGAGAAGGGGCTCATCTATCGCGGCAAGCGGCTCGTCAACTGGGACCCGCATTTCGAGACCGCGATCTCCGATCTCGAAGTCGAGCAGGTCGAGGAACGCGGCAGTCTCTGGCGCCTGCGCTACCCGCTCGAGAACGGCGAAACCTACGAGCATCCGGTCGAATTCGACGCGGAGGGCAAGCCGACCCGGTTCGAGACGCGCGACTATCTCGTCGTCGCCACGACGCGGCCGGAGACGATGCTGGGCGACACCGGCGTCGCGGTGAACCCGGACGATCCGCGCTACACGCACCTGATCGGCAAGACCGTGCGCCTGCCGCTCGTCGGCCGTTCGATCCCGATCGTCGCCGACGCCTATGCCGATCCCGAGAAGGGCACCGGCGCGGTCAAGATCACGCCGGCGCATGACTTCAACGACTGGGACGTCGGCCACCGCGCGGGGCTGCGCGTCATCAACGTCATGGGAACGCGCGGCCAGATCACTTTGAAGGACAACGCGGATTTCTGGGAAGGCATCGACGGCGCCGACGCGCTCGCCGATCTCGAAGGCCGCGACCGCTACGAGGTCCGCGACGCCATCGTCACCCGCGCCCGCGACGAGGGCTGGCTCGACGGCATCGATTCCGAACTGCACATGGTCCCGCACGGCGACCGCTCGAAGGTCGCGATCGAGCCCTATCTGACCCCCCAGTGGTTCGTGAAGACCGAGGGCCTCGCCGAGAAGGCGATGGAAGCGGTCCGCTCCGGCAAGACGCGCATCCTGCCGGAACGCGACGAGAAGACCTTCTTCCACTGGATGGAGAACATCGAGCCCTGGTGCATCTCGCGGCAATTGTGGTGGGGGCACCAGATTCCGGTCTGGTATGGGCCGCGACTCGTGCTCACGCCCGGCGAGGATGGAACGAAGCATATCTCATGGGATCACGGCGATCCCGTTGCATTCTGCGCGACTGACTTCAAAGGTGCGACCAAGCAGGCGCTCGCGCATTACGCAGCCGCCGGAATGCAACCTGAAGAGTACCATGAGGCGCGGAGTCTGGAGGAGGCGCAAGCCGGCTACAACGGTGTGCGGCTGGTAAATCTCTGGCGCGATCCTGACGTCCTCGACACCTGGTTCTCCTCCGGCATCTGGCCCATCGGCACGCTCGGCTGGCCCGAGCAGACCGAGGAGCTTGCGAAATACTACCCGACCTCCGTCCTCGTGACCGGCTTCGACATCATCTTCTTCTGGGTCGCCCGGATGATGATGATGCAGCTCGAACTCGTGGACGAAGTGCCGTTCAAGGATGTCTATGTCCATGCCCTCGTCCGCGACGAGAGGGGCAAGAAGATGTCGAAGAGCCTCGGGAACGTGCTCGATCCCATTGATCTCATCGACGAATTCGGCGCGGATGCCGTGCGCTTCACCCTCACGGCCATGGCGGCGATGGGGCGCGACCTGAAGCTTTCGAAGGATCGGATCGCGGGCTATCGCAACTTCGGCACCAAGCTCTGGAACGCCGCGCGTTTCGCCGAGATGAACGAGTGCAGGCCCGTTTCGGGCTTCGACCCGAAATCCGTCAAGCTCACCGCGAACAAGTGGATCGTCGGCGAGACGGGCCGCGTGCGCGAGACGCTCGATACGGCGCTCGAAGCCTACCGCTTCAACGACGCGGCCAATGCGCTCTACGCCTTCGTCTGGGGCAAGGTCTGCGACTGGTACGTGGAACTCGCGAAGCCGCTGTTCCAGGACCCCGAGGCCGTCGAGGAGACGCGGGCGACGATGGCCTGGGTGCTCGACCAGTGCCTGATCCTCATGCATCCGATCATGCCCTTCATCACCGAGAGCCTCTGGGGCCAGATCGCCGAGCGGCCGAAACTGCTCGTCCACGCCGACTGGCCGGACTACGGCGCTGATCTGATCGACCCGGCGGCGGACGCGGAGATGGGCTGGATCACCGGTCTGATCGACGAGATCCGCTCGGTCCGGGCGCAGATGCGCGTGCCGGCGGGAGCGAAGATCACGCTCATCGAACTGGAGCTTTCGGCCCAGCAGGCGGAGGCGCTGGAACGCAACCGGCCGCTCGTCGCCCGGCTCGCCCGGATCGAGCGGTTCGAGACGGCGGATGAGGCGCCGAAGGGCGCGGTGACGGTGACGGCCGAGGGTGGCAGCTTCTGCCTGCCGCTCGCCGATGTGATCGACATCGCCGCCGAACGGGCGCGGCTCGACAAGGCGCTGGCGAAGCTCGACAAGGAGGCGGAGGGTCTGCGCAAGAAGCTCGCCAACGAGAAGTTCATCGCCAATGCCAAGGAGGAGGTGGTGGACGAGGCCCGCGCCAATCTGGAGGCGAAGGAGGAGGAACTGGGCATCCTCCGCGCCGCGCAATCCCGTCTCGCGGCGCTCTGAGCCGATGGCGCCGCGCCTCACCGATCTCGCGCGGAGCCTGCCCGCGAGCGTGCCCTTCGTGGGACCGGAGACGCAGGAACGCGCGCGGGGCGCGGGTTTCCGGGCGCGGCTCGGCGCCAACGAGAGTGTCTTCGGCCCGTCGCCGCGGGCTCTCGCGGCGATGCGGGACACGGCGGAGCGGATCTGGTGCTACGGCGACCCGGAGGCGCATGAGTTGCGCGCCGCGATCGCCGCGCATCATGGTGTGGCGCCGGAGAACATCATGCCGGGGCAGGGCATCGACGGGTTGCTCGGCAATCTCGCGCGGTTGCTGGTCGCACCGGGAACGCCGGTCGTGACCTCGCGCGGCGCCTATCCGACCTTCAACTACCATGTGACGGGTTACGGCGGCGTGCTCCACATGGCGCCCTACCGCGACGACGCCGAGGACACCGAGGCGCTCATGGCGCTGGTCCGCGAGACGCGCGCGCCGCTGGTCTATCTCGCCAATCCCGACAATCCGATGGGAAGCTGGCTTTCGGGCGACCGCGTGGCGGCCTTCATCGCGGCGCTGCCCCAGGATTGCCTGCTGGTGCTCGACGAGGCTTACGCCGACTTCGCGCCCGAGGGCACCACGCTGCCGCTCGACATGAACGAGACGCGGGTGATCCGGATGCGAACCTTCTCCAAGGCCTATGGGCTCGCCGGGCTCCGGGTCGGCTACGCGCTCGGCCACCCGGAGATGATCGCCGCCTTCAACCGGGTGCGCGATCATTTCGGCCTCGGCGGCGTCGCGCAGGCGGGGGCGCTCGCGGCGCTGCGCGATCAGGACTGGCTCGCCTCGGTGGTGGCGCGGGTCGCGGAGGCGCGGGCCCGCATCGGCGGGATCGCGGCGGCGAACGGGCTCCGCGCGCTGCCCTCGGCGACGAATTTCGTCGCGGTGGATTGCGGGCGTGACGGCGATTTCGCCCGCGCCGCGCTGCGCGCGCTGATCGAGCGCGGCATCTTCGTCCGCATGCCCTTCGTGGCGCCCGAGGACCGCTGCGTGCGGATCAGCGCCGGGACAGCGGCGGATCTGGATCTGCTGGCGGCGGAACTGCCCGGCGCTCTGGCCTCCGCGCGGGGCGAGTGACGGGGAGCGGGCGGCGGCCCATCCTGCGCGGCCCGAGAACGGGAAGAGCCGCCGCGAGCGACCTCGCGACGGCTCCTTCCCCACTTCTCGGAGGGCGGGTCAGGTTTCCTGGAACGCCCGCGCGAAGTAATCGGTAAACGGCTTCACGAAATAGCTGAGCGGGCTGCGCTCGGCGGTGCCGATGAAGGCCTCGACCGGCATGCCGGGCAGGAGCTTGCGGTTCGCGATCTTGTCGCGCTCGTGCTCGTCGATCTGGATGTCGGCGGTGTAGTAGCGCGTGCCCTGCGTCTTGTCCTCGACCGCGTCGGCGGAGACCGAGAGCACATGCCCGGTCAGTTCCGGCGTCGTGCGCGAGTCGAAGGCCGAGAAGCGCAGCGCCGCGACCTGGCCGACGAAGATCTGGTCGATCGAGGTCGTCGGGATCTGGCCCCGGACGATCAGGGGCGCGTCCTTCGGCACGACATACATGACCGGCTCGGCGGCCCGGATGACACCGCGCAGCGTGTCGGCGGTGTTGCCGTAGATGACGCCGTCGACCGGCGCGCGGAGCTGAAGCTTCGCGATCTGCTCCTTGAGGTCGGTGCGCCGCTCGCGCAGTTCGATCTCGCGGAATTCGAGGTCGCGCAGTTCCGAGATCGCCTCTTCACGGGTCTTGGAGTCGATCTGGACGCGGTTGATCTCCAGTTCGGCGATCCGGCCGCGGTTCTCGGCGATATTGGCCTCGATCTGGCCCGCGGTGCCTTCGAGCTCGGCGAGCGTGCGCTGCAGCGCGAGGAGCTTGCCGATCTCGGTCAGGCCCTTGTCGAGCAGGGTCTGCTGCTGCGTGACCTCCTGCTTCACCAGCCGGACCTGCTCGGCATTCGCCTTCTGCACGGCGATCAGCCCGTCGATCTCCTTGTGGATCTGCTGCTGACGCTCGGTGATCTGGTTGCTCTCGTCCTCGTTGAGCTTCTGGCGCGCCTCGAACTGCTGCTGCTGCGATTTCAGGAGATCGGCGATCCGCACGTTCTTCTCGGCCTGGGCGACGATCTCGGGGTCATAGGTGATCGTGTCGAGCCCGTCGCGCTCGGCGGCGAGCCGGCCCTTGCGGGCGAGGATCTCGAACCACTGGCCCTCGACGATGCCGAGCTCGATGATCATGCTGTCGCCTTCGAGTTCGACGAGCACCTGACCCTTGGTCACCTCGTCGCCGTCGCGGACGTTCAGGGTCTCGATCACACCACCGGTCGGATGCTGGACGACCTGGCGGTTGCCCTCGACCTCGAGATTGCCCGCGACGACCACCGCGCCCGAGATCTTCGCCACGGCCGCCCAGGCGCCGAGGCCGAAGATCATCACCGCGAGCACCACGTAGCCGCCGATCAGGAAGTGGCGGAGGTTCCAGTTGGATGCCTTGTCGCTCATGCCTGGGCTCCTCCCTCGCCGATGCGGCCCGCGACCTGCGCGTAGTTGCGTACATGGGCCTTGAGCACCTCGTCGCGCGGTCCGAAGGCCTTGGCGACGCCGCCGTCGATGATGAGAATCTTGTCGCATTCGGCGATGCCCGCGGGGCGATGCGCCATGATGACCACCGCCTTGCCCTCGGACTTGGCCTGGCGGATCGCGAGATTGAGCGCGTCCTGTCCGGCGGCGTCGAGGTTCGAGTTCGGCTCGTCGAGCACCATGATCACCGGCTCGCCGTAGAAGGCGCGCGCGAGCCCGATCCGCTGCTTCTGCCCGCCCGACAGCCGCGCGCCACCGGCCGCGACCGGGGTGTCGTAGCCTTGCGGCAGCCCGAGGATCATCTCATGGGCGCCGGCCTTCTTCGCGGCGGCGACCACGGCTTCCGCGTCGGGATGCTCCTGCATCCGGCCGATGTTCTCGGCGACGGTGCCGTCGAAAAGCACCACGTCCTGCGGCAGGTAGCCGATGTAGGAGCCGAGCACGTCGGGATCGTAGTGATCGAGCGCCGCGCCATCGAGGCGCACCGCGCCCGAGGCGGGGCGCCAGATCCCGGTCAGGACGCGCGCCAGCGTCGACTTGCCCGAGGCCGAGGCGCCGATCACGCCGAGCGCCTCGCCCGGGCGGACGTGGAAATCGAGCATCCTGAGGCTCGCGCGCTGCTGCTCCGGCGGGAAGACGGTGATCTGCGAGCAATCGAAGATCGCGCGCGGTCGGGGCAGGGCGGTGCGGTCCTGATGCTCGGGCGTGGTTTCGAGCAGCGTCTTGAGCGAGGCCCAGCCCTGACGCGCGCGGGTGACGAGCGGCCAGCCGCCGATCGCCTGTTCGATCGGCGCCAGCGCGCGGCCGAGCAGGATCGAACCGGCGATCATCGCGCCGGCGGTCATCTGGCCATGGATCACGAGATAGGCGCCGAGGCCGAGCACGGCGGATTGCAGGAAGAAGCGGAAGGTCTTGGAGAAGGTCGAGAAGGTCGAGACCTTGTCGCCCGCGCGCATCGTGGCACCAAGCGCGGCCTCGCGCAGCTTGCCCCAGCGCTGGATGACCGTGCCGCGCATGCCGAGCGCCTGGATCATCTCGCCCTGCTGGCGGATCGTTTCCGCGAAGGCGTCGCCCTGCAGGCCCGCGCGCACGGCTTCGAGTTCGGGCTTGCGGGTGGTGAGCTGGTTCAGGATCGTGGCCGCGACCAGAATGAGCCCGCCAACCAGCGCCAGATAGCCGAGATACTGGTGGAAGGTGAAGATCGCGAGGATGTAGATCGGCGCCCAGGGCATGTCGAAGATCGCGAACAGGACCGGCGAGCCGAGCAGCTTCTGCACCGATTCGAGATCCTTGAGGCCCGAGGAGGGCTTCGAGCGTTCGGTCGAGAGCACCGAGCGGCGCAGGACCGCGTTGAAGACCCGGCCGTCGAGCCGCGATTGCGCCATCGCGCCGATGCGCGAGGCGATGCGCGAGCGGGCGTAGTCGAGCAGACCCATGAAGGCGTAGAGCGTCGCGATCAGGACAGTGAGGGCGACCAGCGTCTCCTCCGACCGGCTTGGAATGACCCGGTCATAGATCTGCAGCATGTAGAGCGGCCCGATCAACTGGAGCAGGTTCACGAAGACACTGAAGACCGCGACGCTGACGAAAAGGGGGCTCATGCCCCTGAACGCCGCTCCCGGGCTGTTCAACTCACCACGCATTCATACCAACTCCCTTGCGACGCGAACGCCAAATCGGCCCGCCTGATAAGCCCATGCGCGCTTCAACGCAAAGCGGGGATTCGTATTGTTTTTGTGAACAACGAGTGCAAAAACCCACGAATCCCACGAGAAATCACCGAGTGGCGCAAACCCGCCGACGACCGCGCATGGTCATTTTTTCATGGAACCTGCGGCGAGGAAACGGAAAAATTGTCTCAGGTCCACGATTCGGCCGCGCGAACCCAAGCAGGCCACGTCTGCCACGCCGCCAGAGCGAATCAGGTCACTCCCGCTCCGCCTCGGGCACGAGCCAGACCCGTTCGAGATGCAGTTCGTATGTCGGATGCATCTCGAGGCCCCGGACCCGGTCGGTCATGTGGCGGAAGGTGTCGCGCCAGAAGGCCTGGATCAGCACGCCGGAATCACGCAGCAACGTCTCCATCTCCGCCATCAGCGGCCGCCGGGCCTCGGGATCGATCAGCGCGAGCGACCGGTCGAGCAGGGCATCGAACCTTGGATCGGCGAATCCGGTTTCGTTCCACGGGCCCGTCGAGCGATAGGCAAGCACGTAGGTCTGCGCGGCGAGGGGCCGGCTGATCCACTCCGTCGCCGAGAAGGGAAAGACGCGCCAGTCCTGCCAGAAGGCCGGCGTCGGCAGGATCACGCGTCGGACCTTCATCCCGGCGTCGCGCAGTTGGGCCGCCACGGCGTCGCAGGTGTTGCGCGGCACATCGGCGTCGGAGGAAACGAGTTCGAGTTCCGTCTCCGCCGCGCCGGCCTCGCGCAGCATGTCGAGCGCCCGTGCCGGATCGGGAGGAACCGGGGCGATCGCCGCGTAATCGGAATGCATGGGCGCGACGTGATGGTTCTCGCCCAGCGTGCCGAAACCCTGCTGCCCGAGTTCCAGCACCACGGCGTTGTCCACGGCGCGCTGAACGGCGTGGCGGACGCGCTGGTTATCGAAGGGCGGCCGGTCGACCCGCATCCGGACGCAGACGGTGTTGGTGGTGCGCGCCCCGGCCTTGCGGAGCCCGGCTTCGTCGATCTCGGCGACGTAGGAGGGCGTGGTCTCGTAGTTCGCATCGATCTCGTCGGCCTCGAAGGCGGCCAGATCGCGCGCGGGATCGGTCCCGTAGTCGATATAGTCGATGCCGTCGAGCGCCACCGGACCGAAAACCGCGTCGCCCCACCAGCCATGCGCGTCCCGGCGCCGGCTGAGGGCGGCGGAGTCGCCGACACGGACGGAGTCGATCACCCAAGGACCCGTTCCGACAGGCACCCGGGTCAGGTCGCCGCCATTGGCATCGAAATCCCGGTGCACGATCAGCGCGGGGTAATCCGAGAAGCCGGCGATCAGGGTGATGTCCGGCCGGGCGGGCCGCAGGCGCACCGTCATCGCATCAACGCGCTCGACCGCGCCGTCGATCAGCCCGGTGATGGCAACCTCGACCTCATCCTCGATCTCGCGGTTGTCGCGCGTGATCAGGACGCGCCGGGTCTCCACGCGCTTGGGCTCGATCAGGCTCGCGATCCGCGTCGCCATCGAATTGCCCGGCACATGCGCCTCGGCCCAGCGGGCGAGATTGGCGATCACATCCTCCGCGGTGAAGGCGTCGCCGTTGGTCCAGTGGACGCCCGGCCGAAGCCGCAGCAGATGCTCGGAGGCATCGGCGTTGGTTTCCCAGCCTTCGAGCAGCCATGGGCTCAGCGTCGCATCGGCGTTCTGGCGCACCAGAGACTCCAGCGCGCCGCGTGCGAGATTGCCTTTCTGCGGCCAGTCATAGAGCCGCGGGTCCTCGATCGCCATCACCGCCATCGAGATCCGCAGCCGTCCGCCCGGGACCGGCGTCTCCTCGGCACGCACCGGCGAACCCGCGAGCCCGCGCGCGACCGCCGCCGTCACGCCGAGCGAGGTCACCGCGGCGAGGAACTCCCGCCGCGACACGAAGCCTGCGTGGTAGGCTCGCAGAAACTTCGGGACCGCGGGGTGCTCGCCGCCCGCGCGCGTGTAGTCATCGGCCATGCCTTGGGCGCTCGTACTCCGGTCGAGGTTCAAAGCGCAGCAGACTGAAGTGGTGGCGGGAGGTCAATGGCAACCCGTCGTGATGATCTTATGCCAATAATGATGATTATGTTATATTTTGCCGCATGTCGCCCCGTCTGGTAGAAGATCAGGGTCTCGGACCCGGAGCGCGTCATCGCATGGATCGACGGGGCCAAGACCGTCCTGCCGGGTCGGAGGGAACGCACATGATGCCGCCGGCAGTGCAAGCCACATCACGCGACGAGTCGCCGGCGAAGTACACGCAGCTCGCATGAGCGGAATCTCGCATAGGTTGCGTGTAATCTTCCGCCGCGCGCTTGAGAACGTGCCGCCCCACATTGTATAGGCCGGATGTGACAGTCGTTTCTCGTTCATAGTAAAGTTGTAGCGAATCATGGCAGCGAAGATCTTCAGCTACGCCGGGCAGTCGAACATCGTCGGCCTGCGGTCCCTCATCGAATATATTCCGTCATACGGGTTCGATCGCGAGGTCGCTCTGGTCCGAAACGGCAGAGTGGACGACCTCAGCCCCTACCTGATTCCCGACCCGGAAGGCGTGAAGGGCTATCGCGACGAGGGATATGTGCCAGCGGGTTACGCGACCCTCGGCTACAGCGTCGAGATGTTCCTGTCGCAGATCTTCCGCTCGAAGCAGGACGACCTGGTGGCGCTCAAGACCGCCGCCGGGGGAACGAGCCTGCAGGTTCACTGGAGTCCGAGCTGGCCCGGCCAGAGCTGGAAACAGCTGCGGGACGAAATGGCCATCGCGCGTACGGAGGCCCGGAAGCTCGACCGTGATGTCGAGGTCGGGCCGCTGGTCTGGTGGCACGGCGAAACCGATTCGACGGTCCCCGATTTCGCCACCGCCTACGAGGGCAATCTGAGGGAATTCATCGACGGCTATCGCGATCTCGTGGGCGATCCTTCCGCGAAGATCATCATCGTGCTGACCGTGACGGGCGGCGGCGGCTGGAAGCGGCGCGAGGTTCAGGCGGCGCAGCGCAAGGTCGCCGACGAGGACCCGAACGTGCTCCTCTACGATCCGTCCCACCTGCCCCGCCATCCCGACAATCTGCATTTCGCGCGCGACTATTCAATCCAGGCGGCCGCCGAGATGGCCAACATGATGATCGAGGCGGGCTGGGCCGAGACCGACAACCGCTGGGGCACGGGAGCCGACGACGAGATCAGGGGCGACTCGGCCGGACAGTTCCTCTGGGGGCTCGCCGGCGATGACACGATCCGGGGCATGGGCGGCGACGACACGCTCGCGGGCGACCTCGGCTCCGATCATCTCGACGGCGGCGCGGGTGTCGATACCGCCGTGTTCGACGCGGCGACGACCGGCGTGACGGTCAATCTCGCCTCGGGACGCGGCCGGGGCAATATCGCGAGCGGCGACACGCTGGTCCGCGTCGAGAACGTTCAGGGCAGCCACTTCTCCGACACGCTCACCGGAGACGCGCGGTCCAACCGGCTGGAAGGCGGGCGCGGCGCGGATACGATCTCGGGCGGTCGCGGCCAGGACACGATCCTCGGCGGCCGGCACGACGACTCGATCTCCGGCGGATCGGGCGGCGATCTCCTCCTCGGCGGCGATGGCGCGGACATGCTGAGCGGCGGCACGGGCAAGGACTGGCTCTCCGGCGGCGCCGGCGACGACACGCTGGCCGGCGGCCCCGATGCCGACCGCCTCTCGGGCGGGACCGGAAACGACACCTACCGCGTCGGCAAGGGCGACCGCGTCGAAGAGGCGAATTCGTCGGCGGGCGGCACGGATACCGTGCTCTCCTCGGTCAGCTGGCGGCTCACATCCGGGGTCGAGGTGCTTCAGCTGACGGGGAAGAAGGGCGTTTCCGGCACTGGCGATGCGGGGGCGAACACGCTGATCGGCAACGGAGGGGCGAACCTGCTGCGCGGACTCCGGGGTAACGACAGTCTCGACGGCGGCGCCGGCAACGATACGCTCTCCGGTGGCGCGGGCACCGATCAGCTGACCGGTGGAGCCGGCGCGGATGTCTTCGTCTTCGACCGTCTGAGCACATCCACCGTCAGCGCGCCCGACATGATCCGCGGGTTCGGCGGCGCCGGATCGGCGGGCGGCGACCGGATCGACCTGTCCGATCTCGACGCCAACACCGGGCGCGCGGGCGATCAGGGGTTCAGCCTTGGTGCGAGCGGCGCGGGTTCCCTCGACGTGTCCGATCAGGGCGGCGACACGCTGATCCGCGGAGATGTCGACGGCGCGGCGGGATACGATTTCGCGATCCTGATCCGCGACGGCGCGACCCGCGCCGCCGACTACACGGCGGACGACTTCATCCTCTGAGGCCCGGCAGGGGTCGGCTCCGCGCCGGCTCCCGAACGCCGCCGCCACGCCCGCGCGTTTCAACTTGCGCCCGGGCCCCCTGCCCGTTTAGCCGTCCCGCCATGACCCTGTCCGCGCAACTGCCTCCCGTCCTGATCGCGGGCCCGACCGCCAGCGGCAAATCCGAGCTCGCGCTCCGGCTCGCGGAGCGTGATGGGGGTGTGGTCGTCAACGCCGACGCGGCGCAGGTCTACGACTGCTGGCGCGTGCTGACCGCGCGCCCGTCGGCGACGGATCTCGCGCGGGCGCCACATCTTCTCTACGGCCATGTCCGCGGCGGCACGCGCTACTCGGTCGGCGCCTGGCTCCGCGACCTCGCCCAGATCCTCGCGAACCCGCCCGGACGGCTCGTCATCACGGGCGGGACCGGGCTCTATCTCACGGCGCTGACCGAGGGTCTGACCGAGATCCCGGCGATCCCGACGGAGATCCGCGCCCGCTCGCAGGCGCTGATCGACGGCGGGCGGATCGAGGAGTTGCTCGCCGATCTGGCGCGGGAGGATCGGGAGACGCATGACCGGCTCGATCGCGCCAATCCGGTGCGAATCCAGCGCGCCTGGGAGGTGCTGCGCGCGACGGGGCGCGGTCTCACCGACTGGCACCGCGACGCGACGCCGCCGCTCATCGACGCGGCGGACTGCGTCCGGATCGTGCTCGCGCCGGAAACATCGCTGCTGAATGATCGGATCGAGCGGCGCTTCGGCCGGATGCTCGACGCGGGGGCGCTCGACGAGGTTCGCGCGTTCCTCACGCTCGACCTCGATCCGGCGCTGCCGGCGGCGCGGGTGCTGGGCGCGCCCGATCTGATCGCGCATCTCCGGGGACAGGCGACCCTCGCGGAGGCCACCGAAGCGGCGGTGATCCGGACCCGTCAGTTCGCGAAACGGCAGCGCAGCTGGTTTCGCGGTCGCATGGCCGACTGGATCTGGGTCGATCCTCTCACGGAAGACCCGCTCTCGTCGCTAACGATCTGATTCAATTCGCATTGATTGCCTCGTAGCGCGCCCGGTCCCGTTCGGTCCAGCGCACCTCGACCACGAAGCCCTCATCGGTCCGCTGCTCGGCCCGCACCAGCTTGTGATCGAACAGCCACGCTCGGCGGCGGCCTTCATCGAAGCCGAGGCGGAGCACCTCCTCCAGCGCGGGTCCGCCGAGATCCTCGGCGATCGCCTCGAGAAGCTCGTGAACGCCCTCGCCGCTGCGCGCCGAGATGACCCGAACCCGCGGGTTCCGCGCGGCGATCTGGCGCGTCGCCTCGGCCCGGTCCGGCGGCAGGAGATCGACCTTGTTCCAGACTTCGATCATCCGCTCCCGCGCCGCCTCGTCGAGACCAAGCTCTTCGAGCGTCACGCGTACACTCCCGGCCTGCGCCTCGCTCTCCTCATGGGCGATGTCGCGGACGTGCAGAACGAGATCGGCGTCCAGCACCTCCTCCAGCGTCGCCCGGAAGGCCGCGACCAGCTGGTGCGGCAGATCGGAGATGAAACCGACCGTGTCGGAGAGGATCGCATCGCGGCCATCGGGAAGCTCGATCCCGCGCATCGTCGGGTCGAGCGTGGCGAAGAGCATGTCCTTCGCCAGAACCTCCGAGCCGGTCAACCGGTTGAAAAGCGTGGACTTGCCCGCGTTGGTATAGCCCACCAGTGCCACCACCGGATAATCCAGCCGCCGCCGCGCCGCACGGTGCTGACCGCGCGTGCGAACAACCTTGGCGAGTTGCGCCTTGATCCGGACGATGCGCTCGTCAAGCGCGCGGCGGTCGGCTTCGATCTGCGTCTCGCCGGGGCCGCCCAGAAAGCCGACGCCGCCGCGCTGGCGTTCGAGGTGGGTCCAGCTCCGGACGAGCCGCGATTTCTGATAGCTCAGATGCGCGAGTTCGACCTGCAGCACACCCTCGCGCGTGCGGGCGCGATCGCCGAAGATCTCCAGGATCAGGCCGGTGCGGTCGAGCACCTTCGCCTTCCAGGCCTTCTCCAGATTGCGCTGCTGGACCGGCGTGAGAATGCCATCGACGATCACGAGCCCGGCTTCCCGCTCCGCGACGGTCGCGCCGATCTCCTCGAGCTTGCCGGTCCCGACCAGCGTGCCGGCACGAACCCTCGGAAGCGGCACGAGATCGGCGCCGACCACGTCGAGATCGAGCGCTTCCGTCAGCGCGACCGCCTCGGCGAGCGCGGCGGCGGAGTCCCGGCCATCGGAGCCATGGCGGACCGGATGAAGCACGAGGGCGCGCATCCGACGATTCGCGTCGATACCCGCGTCAGTGATCGTCTGCCTCGTAAAGCGTGATCGGCTGCGACGGCATCACGGTCGAGATCGCATGTTTGTAGACCAACTGGGACTGGCCGTCCCGGCGAAGCAGAACACAGAAGTTGTCGAACCAGGTGATCACGCCCTGCAGCTTCACGCCGTTCATCAGGAAGATCGTGACCGGGACTTTCGCCTTGCGGATGTTGTTGAGAAAGGCGTCCTGCAGGTTCTGTTTGTCGGCAGCCATTTTTTCAGCCTTCAGTTGTATGGAGACGCGCGCTCAGGATGCGTCATTGTTGTTGTTGCGTGGCAGTATGGATGTGGCCAGACACCATTTCCAGACGTCGGACGCAAATTTTTGAAGTGCGGCATTTTGGCCGCGGCCAAGCACTATCGCCTCCAGAACGCGGGATTGAGCAGGGCGACGATGACGAGGGTTTCCATGCGGCCGACGATCATGCCGACCGAAAGGATGGCGAGCGCCGAATCGGGCAGCACCGCGTAGCGTGCGCCCTCCCCCAGCGTGCCGGCGAGCGAGCCCGTCGTCGTCAGCGATGCGATCGCGAAGGTGAGGCTTTCCTCGAACCCGAGCCCGGTCGCCGTGAGCGCGATCATGATGGCCGCGATGGCGATCAGGAAAAGCATCAGGAAAATGAAGGCGATGCGCGCGCCGGCCCGGGTAATCAGCCGCTCGCCGTCGCGCTGGCGGGCGATCGCGCTCGGATGCGTCAGAAGGTCGAGTTCGCGCAGGCCATGGCGGTAGAGCACGTAGAGCCGGAAGAGTTTCACGCCGCCCGCGGTCGTCGCGATGCCGCCCCCCATGACTGCGAGGCCCATCAGGATGGTCCCGGGCTGCGGGAGATTCGACCAGAGCTGCGAGGCCCGCCAGTCCGCGCTGAGAAATCCGGTGGTGGTCAGAAACGAGAGGCTGGTGAAGAGCCCGCCCCAGATCGCGCGGAGCGATCCTGCGATGTCATGCTGCCGGTCGATCTCCGCCGCGCCTGCGAAGGCGCGCAGATAGAGCACCAGGGTAACGCCGAGGACGCTGATCAGCATCAGGCGGAACTGCGGATCGTCGAAGCTCGGCAGGCGTCGGTGGCGGTCGGTGTAGTTGGTGATGCGATGGGAGACCGCCGGAAGCAGCAGGATGAGGATCGCAAGCTCGCCGATCCGGCCGGAGGGCGCGTTCTGCGTTCCGTTGATCGGCGACACGCCGCTCGTCGAGAGCGTCGACATCGCATGGCTCACCGCGACGAGCGGCGGATCGCCCGCCATCAGCAGGACCAGGGCGAGAACGCCCGTGAGGCCGCCGTAGATCGGCCCGATGTCGCCGGCGAAGCGGACCAGGCGGCTCGACGCTTCTTCGAGCGACGCGGCGCTCCGTCCCTCGCCGGCGGCCTCCGCGAATTCGAATCCGCCGAGGTTCATCGGCGCGAGAATCGCATAGACGACGACGAGCGCCATGAAGCCGCCGGCCCAGCCCACCATCGCCCGCCAGAGATGCAGGGGTGCCGGCAGAAGCTCGGGCGAGCGGTCGAAGAGCGTCGCCCCCGTCGTGGTGAGGCAGGACAGCATCTCGAAATAGGCGGCGCCGATCGTCGTGCCGGGCACGATCGCCGTCAGCGGCGTCGCGAGCACGACGGGCAACAGCGCGTAGATGAGCACGAGCGTGACGAGATGATAGCGTTCCGCGATCCGGGGCATCCGGTTCATCGTCGCGAGCCCGATGATGACGGCGACGAAGGCGAAGAACACGCCATGGATCAGGAAGACGCGGGCGACGAGCCAGTTCCGCTCGCTGGCGCCGACGAGCGCGGGGACCTGCATCATCAGCGAGGCGAGCAGCATCATGCGGATGAAACCGGGGAACCGCCGCGGAGCGACCGCGTCGAGCCGCTGCCTGGCCTTCATGCTCGTGGATCGGCCGGAACCCATGATCTCAGAAGAAGTCGAAACCGACCTGGAACAGCCGTTCCACATCGGCGACCGAGTTGCGCATCGCGAAGATCGTAAGCTCGTCGCCTTCGACGATCTGCGTATCCCCCTTCGGCGTGAAGACGTTGTCGCCGCGCCGGATCACCCCGATACGCGCGTCCTTCGGAAGTTCGGCGTCGCGCACGGTTCGGCCGGCGAGCGCCGAGGTCCGCAGCACCTGCGCCTCGATCACCTCTGCCTCGCCGTCGCCGATCGAATAGACCTGACGGATGCGTCCATGCCGGACGTAGCGCAGGATCGAGGAGACGGTGGTCGAGCGCGGATTGACATAGGCGTCGATGCCGATCGGCTCGATGAGATCGACCAGCGTCGGATCGTTGAGAAGTGCGACCACGAGTTTCGCACCCGCCGCTTTCGCGCGCACACAGGCGAGGAGATTGGTCTTGTCGTCCTCGGTCAGCGCGACCATCGCATCGGTCTCGGCGACATTGGCCTCGCGCAGCAGCGCCATGTCCATGCCGTCGCCGCCGAGCACCACCGCCTTGCGCAGTGTCTCGGCAGCGTGTTCGGCCCGCTTGCGGTTGCGCTCGATGAGCTTGATCTGGGCGCGGGGCTGGTCGCGCTCCATCGATTGCGCGACGCGGAGCCCGATGTTGCCGGCGCCGACGATGAGCGCGCGTTCGACCCGGAGCCCGCTCTTGCCGAAGGCTTCCATGAAGCGCGCCATGTCCTCGGTCACGATCAGCGCGTAGATCTGGTCGCCCGGCTGCAGCTGGTCGTCCGCGTCCACGACCGCGAGCTTGCCGCCCTTGCGACGCACGCCGACGATCACCGCCCTGAGGGTGGAGAAGAGCTCGCTCAGCTGGCGCAGCGGCGTGTAGAGCGCGGCGCAGTCGTTTTCCAGTGTCATGCCAACGAGATGGGCGCGGTCCTGAATGAAGCCCTCGATGTCGAAGGCGGCCGGCGCGCTCAGCCGTTGCAGCACGGCGTCCGCGACCGAGATCTCCGGCGAGATCACCACGTCGATCGGCAGATGACCCGTCCGGTAGAGATCGGTGTAGATCGCGTCGAGATAGGCCTGCGAGCGCAGGCGCGCGATCTTGCGCGGGACGGCGAAGATCGAATGCGCGACCTGGCAGACGACCATGTTCACCTCGTCGGACTGGGTCGCGGCGATGACCATGTCCGCGTCGCGCGCGCCGGCCTGTTCGAGCACGTCCGGATGCGAGGCGAACCCCGTGATCCCGCCGACATCGTGGCCATCCATCAGCCGCCGCACCAGCCCGGGGTCATTGTCGATCACGGTGATCGCATTCGGGCCGGCCTCGCGCGCCAGATGGCGCGCGATCTGGCCGCCCACCTGTCCCGCGCCGCAGATGATGATCTTCATGCCCGGTCTTTCCTGGCGAGTCCGATCCGCCCCTCTCGGGCGTCAGACCGCTTCCTCGGCTTCCTCGTTCCGGCCGCCACGGCCGGCGGAGATGACGTTCAGCGACTTCAGCTTGCGGTGCAAGGCCGAACGTTCCATCCCGACGAAGCTCGCCGTCCGGGAGATGTTGCCGCCGAAGCGGTTGATCTGCGCGATCAGGTATTCCCGCTCGAACATTTCGCGCGCCTCGCGCAGCGCGAGCCCGGCGAAGGAGGCGCCGAGCATTCCGCCCGCGCTGGCCCCATTCGCCTGCGAGTCGGCGGTCAGTTCCTCCGGTTCGATCTCTCCGGCCTCGGAGCCGAGGATCAGCGCGCGTTCCAGCGTGTTGCGAAGCTGGCGGACGTTGCCGGGCCAGCGCATGGTCTGGAGCTGCGCCTCGGCCTCGGGCGAGAGCGCGCGGTGCGGCAGTCCCTGATTGGCGTTGAGCTCGGTCAGGAAATGCGCCGCGAGTTCGGGAATATCCTCGCGCCGCGCCTCGAGCGGGGGCACGGTGATCGGCACGACGTTGAGCCGGTGGAAAAGCTCGGTCCGGAACCGCCCGGCTGCCGCCTCGCGGGCGAGATCGCGGGTGGTCGCGGAGAGGACACGCACATCGACCCGCACGGTGTCCGAGCCGCCGGCGCGCTGGAAGCTCTGGTCGACCAGGACGCGCAGGATCTTCGACTGGGTACCGGGGGGCATGTCGGACACTTCGTCGAAGAACAGGATGCCGGTATGGGCTCGTTCGAAGAGGCCCGGCTCCACGCCGCGCTCGGAACTCTCCCGGCCGAAGAGCACCTCCTCCATCTGGTCGGCGCCGATCGAGGCCGAATTGACGGTGATGAAGGGGCCGTTCGCGCGCTCCGAATTGTGGTGGAGATAGCGCGCGGCGACCTCCTTGCCCGAGCCGGCGGGGCCGGTCAGCATCACGCGGCTGTTGGTGCGCGAGACCTTGTCGAGCTGCGAGCGGAGCTGGCGGAAGGCGCCGCCGGAGCCGACCATCACCGGGTTCGCCACCTCCTTGCCGCGGAGCGCCGCGTTCTCCCGCCTGAGCCGCGAGGTTTCGAGCGCGCGGCTGATCACGACCATCAGCTGATCGATGTTGAACGGCTTCTCGATGAAGTCATAGGCGCCCTGCTTGATCGCCGCGACCGCGATCTCGATATTGCCGTGGCCCGAGATGATCACGATCGGGATCGCCGGATTGTCCCGCTTCACGCGTTTCAGGATATCGATCCCGTCGAGCCGGCTGTCCTTGAGCCAGATGTCTAGGATCACCAGATCGGGCGGCGCCGCGTTGATCTCGGCGAGCGCCGCGTCGCTCTCCGCCGCGGTGCGGACCCCGTGGCCCTCGTCGGTCAGGATATCCGCGATCAGCGCGCGGATGTCGGGTTCGTCATCGACAACCAGGATATCGGTCATTGGGCGCTCTCTCTCAACCTTGTTCTTGTCTGTTCTTCCTGACCGGCCGGGCGCTCGGGAGATTTGTCCGGAAGCCCCGTCGGCAGGGTGATCCGCGCGCGCGCGCCGACATGCCCGTCATCGCCGAACGGCCGCGCCGGAAGAAGTTCCAGTGTCCCGTCATGCTCCTCGACGATCTTCTTCACGATGGGAAGACCGAGGCCGGTTCCCTTCGCGCGGTGCGTCACATAGGGCTCGAACAGCCGTCCCGGATCCTCCGGCAGGCCGCGGCCGTTGTCCTCGATCTCGATGACGATCTCGTCCTCATTGCCCGTCATCGAGACGCGGATCTCACCGGGTGCGAAATCCCGGTCGCCGCCCCGCTCATCGATCGCCTCGGAGGCGTTCTTCATCAGGTTGGTCAACGCCTGATTCATCATCGTGCCGTCGAGATGCGCGAGGACAGCCTGCTCCGGCCGGCTCAGGGCGTAGCGGATATCCGGCCGCGCCGATTCCTGCAACAGCACCGCGTCGCCGATCAGCTTGCCGAGGTCGAGCGGCTTCCTCTCGGGCGCGGGCATCCGCGCGAAGCGGGAGAATTCGTCGACGATGCGGCGGAGGTCGTTGGTCTGGCGGATGATGACATCGGCGTATTGTTCGAGGCTCTCCTTCTGGTCGCCGACCATGGGGCCGAACTTGCGCCGCATCCGTTCGGCCGAGAGCTGGATCGGCGTCAGCGGGTTCTTCACCTCATGCGCGATACGTCGGGCCACGTCGCCCCAGGCCGCGAGCCGCTGGGCCACGACGAGATCCGTCACATCGTCGAAGGAGACCACATAGCCTTCGAGCACCCCGTCCGAACCGGCCCGCGTCGCGATCCGCACGAGCAGGTCGCGCTGCCGCCCGTCGCGCATCACGCGCACCTCGGCCTGCGCCACCGCCTGGGGCTTGCGGGTGTCGAGCTTGTCGATCAGCGCCGCGAGTTCCGGGACGGCCTCGCGCAGCGACTGCGCCGTCGCCTCCGCCGGGTCGAGCCCGAGGAGCGCGGAGGCGGCGGTGTTCATCATCTCGATCCGGCCGAGCCCGTCGAGGCCGATCACGCCCGCGGTCACGCCCGAGAGGACCGAGTCGAAGAGACGCCGGCGCCGCTCGGTCTCGGCGTTGATCGCGATCAGCGCGTCGCGCTGGCCCTTCACCTGACGGGTCATCTTGTTGAAACCCCGGCTCAGGATCGCGATCTCGTCCTCGCCCGGCTCCTCGCGGACGCGGACGTCGAGATCGCCCTGCCCCACGCGTTCGGCGGCGCGGGCAAGCCGTCCGACCGGTCGCGCCAGCCGTTCCGCGAACCAGAGCCCCATCCACATCGCGGCGAGGATCACGGCGAGCGCGAAGCCGAGGTAGATCAGCGCGAATTCGAACACCATCCGGCCCCGGTCCGATTCAAGCTGCTCGTAGAGGCGCACCGTCTCCTTGGTCTCATCGAGCAGGCTCAGGATCTGCCCGTCCACCTCCCGGCTCACGTAGAGGTAATAGTCCACGAAACCGTCGAGCCGCGTCAGCGCGCGAAACTCGTTATGCTCCCAGTCCTGGATCACCACGATCTCGCCCGAGCGCGCCAGATCGATCTCCTCCGGACTGGGCGGGCCGTAGTCGAAGAGATAGCTGCGCTCGCCCCGGGAGCGGATCTGGGCTTCGCCGTCGATCACATAGGCGGTGGGAAGCGCGCGCTGCATCTGCAGCTGGCCGCGGGTCAGCGTCTCGCGCAGCTGGCCGCCAGACATCAGCGGATAGCGCCGCTTCTGGTCCTCGATGAAATTCGCGAGCGCGCGGGCGTCGTTCTGGAGCGTCACCCGATGCTCGTTCTCATAGGCCTGGGCGGCGGCGAGCGAATTCGAGACCACGTTACGCACCCGGTCGGAGAACCAGCCTTCGAGACCCACATTGAGCGTGATCGTCGCGAAGACGGCGACGAGGATCGTGGGGATGAGCGCGATCAGCGTGAAGAACCGGACCAGCCGCATGTGCAGCGTGGCGCCTGAGCCCTCGCGGCGCTCCGAGATCATCTCGGCGATGCGGCGGACGACGAAGCCGGCGACGACGAGCGCGTAGACGAAATCGGCCAGCAGCACGACCCGGAGCGACCGGCCGCCGCCGAGCCATTCCATCTCACCAAGCACGGCGAAGGTCGCGATCGCGAGGATCGGCGCGAGCGCGACCATGATCCAGAAGCCGGCGGCCTGAACGCCTCGGTTACTCCGCCACCGGCCCAGACGTAGCCAGGTGAGGGTCAGCGATGACGTGCGCATTTCAGTCTTGGGCGCATTGTTGTGTTGGGCTTGAAATCCTGCTCGACTGTTGCAGTCTTACATCATCCGTTTGCCACGTGTCACCCGAATGTCGAGATCCTTGATCTTTTTTCGCAGCGTATTGCGGTTGATGCCGAGGAGTTCGGCCGTGCGTACCTGATTTCCCCGCGTCGCCGAGAGGCTGAGCGCGATCAGCGGCAGTTCCATCTCCTTCAGGATGCGGTCGTAGAGCCCATCCGGCGGCAGGCCGTCGCCGTGCAGGTCGAAGTAGCGCCGCAGATGCCCCTCGATCGCATGGGCGAGGCGCTGCGGCTGCGGCCCCGACGGGCTGGAGGCGGAACTCGGGCGGGCCGAGATCTCCTGGCTCACCACCGTGCCGGAGATCAGCTCGTCCGGGCAGAGCACGCAGAGGCGGCGCATCAGGTTCTCGAGCTCGCGCACGTTGCCCGACCATTCCTGCTTCTTCAGGATGTCGAGCGCCTCCTTCGAGATCGTCTTGCGCGGCAGGCCCTCGGCCTCGGCCCGGCGCAGGAAGGCGCGGGCGAGATCGGGCACGTCCTCCAGCCGCTCTCGCAGCGGCGGCAGGCGGATCGGCACGACATTGAGGCGGTAGAAGAGATCCTCGCGGAAGCGTCCCTCGTTGATCAGCCCGCGCAGGTCCTGATGCGTGGCGGCGACGACGCGCACGTCGGCCGTCTGGACATCGCGCCCGCCGACGCGGGTGAACTCGCCCTCCTGCAGCACCCTCAGCAGCCGGGTCTGCGCGTCGAGCGGCATGTCGCCCACCTCGTCGAGAAAGAGCGTGCCGCCCCGCGCGAGTTCGAACTTGCCCGGCACCGCGCGTTCGGCGCCGTTGAAGGCGCCCTTCTCATGGCCGAAGAGCTCGCTCTCGATCATCTCGCGCGGGATCGCCGCGAGGTTGACCGCCATGAAGGGTCCGTTCTTGCGCAGCCCGAAATTGTGCAGCGCGCGGGCGACGAGTTCCTTGCCGGTGCCGCTCTCGCCGTTGATCATCACGCCGAGGTCGGTGTTCATGAGCCGCGCGAGGATGCGATAGACTTCCTGCATCGCGGGGGAGCGTCCGATCAGCGGAAGGTTGTCCTCGCGCTGCGGCTCGGACTCCTCGGCCGCGGGTACGCCGCGCCGGTTCTTCTGGGTCAGCGCCTTGGAAACCTGACCGAGCACCTCCTTGAGATCGAAGGGTTTCGGCAGATATTCGTAGGCGCCGACCTCGGTCGCGCGGATCGCGGTCATCACCGTATTCTGCGCGCTCATGACGATGACCGGCAGATCCGGGCGCCGCTTCTTGATGGCGGGCAGCAGGTCGAGCCCGTCGCCGTCCGGCAGCATGACATCGGTCACGACGACATCGCCCTCGCCCTCCTCGACCCAGCGCCAGAGCGTCGAGGCCGTGCCGGTCGCGCGCACTCGGCACCCGGCGCGGGTCAGCGCCTGGGCCAGTACGGTGCGGATCGTGCGGTCGTCATCGGCGACCAGGATGGTTCCTTCCATGCGCTCAGGCTCCCATCGAGTCGCGCCAGATCGGCAGCCGCACCCTGAAGCGCGTCCGCCCCGGGCGGCTGTCGCATTCCACGACGCCGCCATGGTCCGCGACGAATTTCGAGACAAGCGACAGGCCGAGCCCGGTGCCGTTCACCTTGGAACTGACGAAGGGATCGAACACGTCGCGAATGAGGTTGTCCGGGATGCCCGGACCATTGTCGGTGATCGTCACGAGAAGGGGCAGGCTCTCGCTCTGCCGGCCCGGACCCAGCATCTTCACGCCGGGGCGGAAGGCGCTCGACATGCCGATCGCGCCGCCGACGCGGGGCACCGCCTCGGCGGCGTTCTTGAGGAGGTTCTGGAACACCTGCAGCAACTGGTCCGGGTCGCCCGCCGTCGGCGGCAGCGACGGGTCGTAATCCTCCGAGAAGCGGACATGGGCGGCGAAACCCGCCTGTGCCGCGCGGCGGGCTCGGTCCAGCACGTCATGGATATTGATCGGCCGGCGCTGCGCCGGACGCAGATCGCCGAACTGCTCCACCTTGTCGACGAGCTTGCCGATCCGCGCCGCCTCGGCCTGGATCAGTCCGGTCAATTCCTTGTCCGCCTCGCCGAGGCTCATTTCGAGAAGCTGCGCCGCGCCCGAGATCCCGGCGAGCGGGTTGCGGATCTCATGCGCCAGCATCGCCGCCATGCCGGTCACCGAGCGCGCGGCGGAACGGTGGTTCAGGCTGCGGTCCATCTTGTCCGCCATACCCTGGGGATGCATGAGCAGCAGGATCTCGCCGTCATTGTCGTAGAGCGGGGTCGCATGCACGTTCTGGGAGCGCGGCGGCTGATCGGCCCAGGCTACCGACAGGTTGTATTGCGCGACCGAGACGCCGTTGCGCCGGGCCTGGCGGACCACGTCGAGCACGGCGCTGTCCTGGCCGACGAAACGTCCGATCGGCCGGCCGGCCATCTGGCGCAGCGAGAGCCCGCCGAAGCTCTCGGCGGCGGGATTGGCGACGCGGATCTGGTCATGCGCGTCGAGCACCACCGCGGGATAGGGAATGGCGCTCCAGAGCGCCTCGAAACCCATCGTGATCATGCCGCGACCTCCGCGGGTGGCCGGGCGGCGTCGAGTTCGGGCACCTCGGCCCGGAGGATCCCGATCACCGCCTCCGGGGTCGGCGCCCGCATCAGCCGCGCCCGCGCCGGCGCCGAACCCGGCAGCCGGTCGAGGTACCAGCCGAGATGCTTGCGCGCCACGCGTGCGCCGATGTCGCGGCCATAGAAGCCGAGCATCGCTTCGTAATGCGCGACGATGAAATCCGCGAGCGCCGCGCCGCGTGGCGCCTCGGGTACCGGGGCGCCGTTGAGCGCGGCGGCGATCTCGCCGGGCAGCCAGGGCGCGCCCCGCGCCCCCCGGCCGATCATCACCCCATCGGCGCCCGAGGCCGCGAGCGCCGCCCGCGCGCTCCCGGCGCAGGTGATATCGCCATTGGCGATCACCGGGATCGTGACCGCGCGCTTCACAGCCGCGATCGCGGCCCAGTCGGCGGTTCCGGTATAGAATTGGCAGCGGGTGCGGCCGTGGATGGCGATCATCGACACGCCCGCCGCCTCCGCCCGGCGGGCGAGCTCCGGCGCGTTCAGCGTGTCGCAGTCCCATCCGAGCCGGGTCTTCACCGTCACCGGCACATCGACGGCGGCGACCACCGCCGCGACGATCGCCAGCGCGAGGTCGAGATCGCGCATCAGCGCCGAGCCCGACAGACCATTGGTGACCTTCTTCGCCGGACAGCCGAAATTGATGTCGATGACGCGCGCGCCTTCGCCGGCGCAATAGCGCGCCGCCTCCGCCATCGGGCCAGGCTCGCGCCCGGCGAGTTGCGCCCCGCTCCGTTCCGCCACCCGGCCGATCCGCGCCTTGCCCCGTGCGAGCGGACGGGCGTTCAGCACCTCGCCACTCGCGATCATCTCCGAGAAAACCATCGCCGCGCCATGATCCAGCGCGCGATCCCGGAAAGGCAGGTCGGTAATTCCGGCCATGGGTGCGAGAAAAACAGGCGCTTGCGGGATCTTGCAATCCGAAAACACAATCACTGCCCAAACCATGTGCACCTGTCGCCCTGATTATCAAATGACCGCCTGAATGGCAAGCACTGCCGGGCAGTCTGTCGCGAGAGAGGCGGTGGTCGGGATCTGAGTGGGTGGGATGGTGGCGGGGTTTCCAGCGGGCGGGATCGCAGCGGGTGGGATTGCGGCGGGTAGGCGGGGGCTTCTATAAGCGGCGGACCGATCGACCAAGGAGCCCGGGAGCAATGGCCAACGCCGCGCTGATCGTCGCCGCGGGCCGCGGGGTCCGGCTCGGCGGAGAGATGCCGAAACAATACCGCGAGGTCGGGGGCGAGGCGATTCTCACCCGTGCCATCCGCGCGCTCATGGCGCACCGCGACATCGGCCCGGTGCTGACGGTGATCGCGGCGACGGATCGCGCGCTCTATGACGCGGCGACCCTCGGCATCGCCGACCCTCGCCTGCTGCCGCCCGTCACCGGCGCCGAGAGCCGCGCGGGCTCCGTCCGCGCCGGGCTCGAAGCGCTCGCACCGCTCGCGCCCCGTGTGGTGCTGATCCACGACGCGGCGCGTCCCTTCGTCGCGCCCAAGGTGATCGGAGCCGTCCTCGACGCGCTCCGCGAGGCGCCGGGGGCGGTCCCCTGCCTGCCGGTCGTCGACGCGCTCTGGCGGGTGGAGGATCGACACGCGGCGAGCCCGGTTCCGCGCGACGGCCTCGCTCGCGCGCAGACGCCGCAGGGTTTCGCCTTCGACGCCATCCTCGCCGCGCATCGCGGCCTCGCCGATCCGGCGGCGGCGCTCGACGACGCCGCGGTCGCCCGCGCGGCGGGACTCGCGGTCCGCGCCGTTCCGGGCGACGAGGACAACGTGAAGATCACCACTCCGGCCGACCTCGCCCGTGCCCGGGCGCGGGCAGCCGGTCTCACCTCCCATCCGGCTCCCGAGGAGACTGTCATGGATATCCGCGCCGGCAACGGCTTCGACGTCCACGCCTTCGGCCCCGGCGACGGGGTCACGCTCTGCGGCGTGCGCCTGCCCTTCGACCGCGGCCTCATTGGCCATTCCGACGCCGATGTGGGGATGCATGCGATCACCGATGCGATCTTCGGCGCGCTGGCCGAAGGCGACATCGGCCAGTGGTTTCCGCCCTCGGAACCGGAGTGGAAGGGCGCGGCCTCGGAGATCTTCCTGCGCAAGGCCGTGGAGCGGGCCGGCGCCCGCGGCTTCGCCGTCACCTCGCTCGACTGCACGCTCATCTGCGAGAAGCCGAAGATCGGCCCCCGGGCGGCGGAGATGCGGGCGGCGCTCGCCCGTATCACCGGCATCGACCTCGACCGGATCAGCGTCAAGGCCACGACCTCCGAGCGGCTCGGCTTCACCGGCCGCGAGGAGGGAATCGCCGCGCTCGCCACCGCGACGCTGGTGAAGATGTGAGGGTGGAGCCATGACACGGATGAAGGCGGCCCGCGCCATTGCGACCTTCGGCTACGTCGGCCTGCTCCGCCCGGCCTCCGGCACCTGGGGTTCGCTCGCCGCGCTGCCGCTCGGCTATCTGCTGCACTGGCTCGGGGGGTTCCCGCTGCTCGCGCTCGCCTCCGCGGCGCTCTTCGGCATCGGCCTCTGGGCGGTCCGCGTCGAGACGGCGGCCAATCCGACCGAGGACCCGTCCGAGATCGTCGTGGACGAGGTGGTCGGCCAGTGGATCGCGCTCTTCCCGCTGTCGGCGGGCCTCTGGATGATGGGCATGCCGCCCGCGCTCTTTCCCTGGCCGGGCTGGGTCGGAGGCTTCCTCATGTTCCGGCTGTTCGACATCTGGAAGCCCTGGCCGGTCTCCGCCGCCGACAACCTGCACTCGCCCTTCGGCGTGATGCTGGACGATGTGTTGGCGGGTCTCTACGCCGCGATCGTGGTGTGCGCGGCCGCCGCCGTGTCACACGGCCTCATGGGTGCCTGAGGAGGGTCTTGATGGCGGAGCCACGCATGATCGACGAGGACCGCGCGACGCGCCTGCTCTCCGCCGCGCGGGCACGGGGCTGGCATCTGGCCACGGCGGAGAGCTGCACCGGCGGGCTGGTCGCCGGGGCGCTCACGGATGTTCCGGGCTCCTCCGACGTGGTGGACCGCGGCTTCGTCACCTATTCGAACGCGGCGAAGACGGAGATGATCGGCGTGCCGCCGGACCTGATCACCGAACACGGCGCCGTCTCCGAACCGGTCGCGCGCGCCATGGCCGAGGGCGCCCGCGCCGCATCCGGCGCCGACATCGCCATCGCCATCACCGGCGTCGCCGGCCCCGGGGCCTCGGAGGCGAAGCCGGAAGGTCTGGTCTGGTTCGCGGTCGCTACCGCCGGCGGCACTCGCGCGGAGCGGCGCGACTTCGGCGCGCTCGGCCGGCAGCGGGTGCGCGCCCGCGCCGTCGAGACCGCGCTCGACCTCGGGCTTCAGGCGGTGCTCGACGCGCCGTAGAGCTGGGCCGCGCGGGTCTCGAAAGCGCGCACGATCCGCTGCATCGCCTCGTTAAAGACGAATCCGATCAGCTTCGACAGGATCGCCGAGCGGAACTCGAAATCGACGTAGAAATCCACCTCGCACTGGCGCTCGCCCATCGGGATGAACTTCCAGCGGTTGCGCAGGTATCGGAACGGCCCGTCGATATATTCGACATCGATGGTGCGATCCTCGGGCCTGAGCGTGACCCGGCTGCCGAAACGCTCACGGTAGACCTTGAACGAGATCACGAGATCGGCCTCCATGATCTCCCCCGACCCGTCCGGCAGCGGCTTCACCGAACGGATGCGCGCCGCCGAACACCAGGGCAGGAATTCGGGATAGCGTCCGACATCGGCGATCAGCGCGTACATCTGATCGGCGGAATAGGGCATGATCCGGGTTTCCGCGTGGGTCGGCATAGGCTCCTCGACTGGGGGGCTCGCCCGGAACTCGGCCGGGGTTTCGCGTTGTCGGTGCTGGTATTTGACAATAGGATGTCGCCGGCACAAGGCCCGGACGGAAACTTCGGCGCCGCCCCGCCGCGAACGCGCGGCGCGGGTCGGAAGCGGTGGCCAGAAGCCGAGGCCGGAAGCCGAAGCCGGAAGCGGAGGTTCGATGAACGCGCGCCCCTATGCGATCGACACGCTGATCTCGGCCAAGGCGATCGCGGCCCGGATCGAGGGCCTCGCCACCGAGATCAGCGAATATTACCGCGAGACCGACAAGCTCGTGGTCGTCGGCCTGCTGCGCGGCTCCTTCATCTTCATCGCCGATCTGGTGCGCGAGATCGACCTGCCGATCGAGGTCGATTTCCTCGAAGCTTCCTCCTACGGCAATTCGATGGAATCGAGCCGCGAGGTGCGGATCCTGAAGGACCTCCGGGGCGAGATCAAAGGCCGCGACGTGCTGGTGGTGGAGGACATCATCGACACCGGCTTCACGCTCAACCATGTGCTCGCGATCCTCAGGACGCGGCACCCGGCGCGGCTCGAGGTCTGCGCGCTGCTCGACAAGCCCTCGCGGCGCGAGGTCGCGGTCGATGCGCGCTGGATCGGCTTCGAGATCCCGGACCGGTTCGTGGTCGGCTACGGCATCGATTACGGGCAGCGCAACCGCAACCTGCCCTATATCGGCGCGGTCCGCTTCGCCGAGCACTCCTGAACCCGGCGAAGCCTCGGAAGGTGCCCGCTGGCTCCGCGGGCGCGCCGCCTCAGAGCAGGAAGTCCCCCGCGCCGTAATCCTCCGCCGCCACACCCCATCCGTCGCGGAGCAGGAGCACCAGCACGTCCCGCCCGGTATCGGCGCGGACCACGGTCGTCGCACCCAGATCCTCGACCCAGACACGGCCCGAGCCACCCTCGCCGCTCGCATCGAAGGTGAAGGACTGGTCGCCGTTCCGCCACGACTTCGCGTCGATGCCGCCGATGTCGATCAGATCCTCGCCAATGGTGAAGTCCAGAACCCTGTCGCGCTCGCCTTCGCGGATCGAGCCGAAGACGAACGTGTCCTCGCCACCACGCCCGCGCAGAAAGTCGTCGCCCTGCCCGCCGACGATCCGGTCGGCGAAGTCCCCGCCAAGCAGGGTGTCTGAGCCCTGGTTGCCTTCGAGCACGCTGACATAGGGGCCGACCGGAAGCGGTGGCTCTTCCCATAGATCGGGGGCAATGGGCTCAACCTCTATCCGGTCATTGCCGCGACCGCCGGTCAGTTCGATCACTGCGATTGGCACCTGAGAGTCGGCTCCGACCGAAAAGTTCATCACATAGCCAGCGGTGATCTCATCGTTCCCGCCGCCGCCGTGGAGGCTGATCAACAGATCATCATCCTGGAGCCGCTCGCCATCGTAGTAGCTCTGCATGTTCAGAACCGCTGAGAGCGTATCGTTACCCGAGCCGCCATAGGCGACGCTGTGATACGTGACAGCAGATTCTGATAGACTCGTATCCGAATACACCCCCAAGTGGAGATCGTCATCTCCCTCTCGCCCGACGGCGTAGATCGACAAACCGTTCGTATCCGGCTGGTCATCTCGAAACGGACCGAAGGTATCGTCGCCCCGAGTGCCGATGAAGATAGGCATGAATCAGTCCCCACTACTGACGGGAAATTGGCTGGATACACGCGGGTTGGTAGATTCCTCGGCAGCCATCTCGATCCGACAACGATCCAACCCGGGTCAGGCTCCCGGCTGGTCCCCCCGGCGGTCGGCGCGGAGCGCGTCGTCGACCTCGCGGCGGACGATCTTGCGGAGGTCGCGGCTGATCCGCTCGCCGAATTCGCCCCGGAGTTCTTCCCGCAGGATCTCGCTCACGAGGCCGCGCAGCGCCTCTTCGTCGTGGATGGGCGCGCCGGCGGCGAATCTCGCGCCACCCTGCTCGCGGTCCATGCCGCCGACGGACCGTTCGAACTCCGCGCGCGTGTCGACCCGCATGTCCTGGGTCAGCATCAGCACGTCTTCCTCGGCCTCGTCGGGCTCGTGGATGCGCGCGCTCGTCTCGGCGGAGACCAGCGCCCGGATCGAGGCCAGCACATCGGAGAGCGCCTGCCGGTTCGGACCCTTGGGCGCGTCGCCCGAACCGTCAGCCGAGCCGTCGCCTGCCCCGTCCCCGGACACGCCCCCGTCGGACACGCCCGTCACCGCTCCCAGCGGGCACGGATGCGGTCGACGGCGGAGGTGTCGTAGCCTCCGCGCGGGCCGGACCGGACCTGGTTGAAATAGATGTCGGGATCGTAGCGTTCGACCCCGAGCTTGAGCTGCTGCGTCGTGAGCAGCCCCATCGCCTGCAGGACCGCGTAGGCGGCGACGTATTCGTCGCGGCGCGAGGTCACGAGTTCGGCCTCGGCCTCCAGCCGGTCCTGGTTCGAGGTCAAGACGTCGAGCGTAGAACGGGCCCCGAGCCGGGCCTCCTCGACCACGCCCTCATAGGCGATCCGCGAGGCATCGAGCTCGCGCTGGTTGGCGAGGATCGTCGCGCGCGCGACGCGAAGCTGAATCCAGGCGGCGTTGACGCTCTGCGTCACGTCGCGACCGGCGGCCTGCAGTTCCGACTTGCGCTGATCCACGACCTGCTGGGCCTGCCGCACGACGCTGTCGAGATTGCCGCCCGTGGTGAGGGGAATGCTGCCGTTCACCCCCACCGAGCCGACCATGCGGTCATAGCCCTGATAGCGGTTGTAGCCCTGATAGCCGTAGGAGCCCGTGAGCGAGACGGTGGGACCCTTCGCGGCGCGGGCGCGGTCGAAATCGGCGACGGCGCCGCGCTCGGCGAACTGCGACGACACGATCTGCGGATTGCTCCGGAGGCCGATCGCGACCGCCTCTTGCACGTTGCGCGTCAGGGCCGGCGCCGGCGGCGGTGCCTCGAGATCGACCGGCAGCGTGCCGACCGCGGCGAGATAGGCCTGTCGCGCGGTCTGCAGGTTGCCTTCGGCGAGCGCCAGTTGCGCGCGCGAGGCCTGCATCTGCGCCTCGGTCAGGCTGACGTCGGTCCGCGTCACCTCGCCCACGTCGAAGCGGTTGTTGATCGCGCGAAGCTGCTCGTCGAGCACATCGACGTCGTTGCGGGCGATCGCGAGAAGCTCCTGCCCCCGCCGCACGTCCATATAGGCCGCGACCGCCGCGTAGAGCACCTGCTGCTCGACATCGAGCAGATCGGCCCGCGCCGCGGCGATCGACATGCGCGCGGATTCCACCGCCGCGGCGGTCTGGCCGTGGTCGTAGAGCAGGAGGCTCGCTTCGAGCGACGCGTTGTAATAGTCTGGAATGTCGTTGTAATCGTCGTCCGAGGTCGTGATCGCATTCGCGGCCGCGGAGAGCTGCGACTGGATCTTCTTCGCCGAGGTCGCCTGCGGCAGTTCCTCATCGACCGAACGCAGCGCCGCGCGGGCCGCCTGCAGCGTCGGGCTGGTCTGATAGGCTTTCACCAGCGCGTCGGCCAATGTCTCAGCGGAGCCGGAGCCCGGCATCGCCAGCGTGGCCGTCACGGCCAACGCGGCCGTTGTTTTCAGTAAAGGTCGGAGGCTCTCGCGCATTCTGTCCTCGGTTCACTGCTCGGTCGGCCCGCTGGCCGGGCTCGTGGCCGAACTATGGTTTCATCCCGGTCAGAATACAAACGCTTTCGCGGTTTCGAAACCGGATAGTTTCGGCGCCGAGGCGTCGAAGATCCGCCGCCAGGCGATGCCATGATCCATCTTGATGCCGAGCCGGGCCTGACCGCCCCGCCCTTCGAGAAAGATCGCGACGATACGGCCGCCGATCTTGAGCTGATCGGTGATCGCATCGGGGAGCACCTCGACGCCCCCCTCGATGATGATCGCGTCATAGGGGCCCTGGCCCGGGACACCCTCCGCGAGCTTGCCCGATTCGACGATCACATTGTCGACGGATTGCGCCGACAGGATCTCTTCCGCCTGCTCCGCCAGTTCCGGCACATCTTCGAGCGCGATCACCGCTTCCGACATCCGCGCCAGCACCGCGCTGGAATAGCCGCGGCCACAGCCGATATCGAGCACGAGGTCGGAGGAGGTCACGTTGATCGCGTCGAGCATCTTCGCGAAGACCCGCGGGTCGAGCAGCACCCGCCCGGGCGCGAGCGGCATGTGCTCGCCGAGATAGGCGACCGGCCGCTGCGACTCGGGCAGGTATTCCTCGCGCGGAATGGCCAGCATCGCCTCGATGATGGGATACCGGGTGACGTCCGAAGGACGGACCTGGCAGTCGACCATGGCTTCGCGCGCGGCTGCGAAATCGATCATGCTGGGAGACCCCGAAGCTAATGTCTGTCGCAAGCTTGATCGCACATATTCCGCGGGGCGGCAACTCGGCCGGAAGGCCCGCGGGACAGCGGAAATCCGTGCGCGGAGGCGGCTTCAACGGGGCGCGAGCGCCGCGACGAGATCGGTGACCGTCTCGACCAGCACCGGGAAGCCCGCGACATCGAACTGGTTGATCGCGCCGAAGACGGCGACGCCCCGGCCGGGCGCCATCGCCACGAAGGAAAAGATGCCCTGCAACCCGCCGCTCTTCTGCATGATGAGCGGGCGGTTGCCCTCCGGCGGCATGATGACCCAGGCGAGCCCCATGGCTCCCATCTCGCCGCCCTCGTCGAGGCCGGAGACCGGCGCCAGCCCGTCGCGCTGGCGCCAGGCGGCCTGTCCGAGAAGCCGCCACTCCGCGTCCTCGTCCGATGCCAGGTCGAGCTGCCAGGAGAGCCAGCGCAGCATGTCGTTCGGCGTCGAATAGAGCCCGCCCGCGCATTCGATGGTGACCGGGGTCGGCGCGAAGGGCATCGGGGCGCCGGAGAAATCATGCCCGCGCATCAGCCGCGGCTCCTGTTCCGGCGAGGGCGAGAAGGTCGTGTCACTCATCCCGTTCGGCGTCAGCACGTGTTCGGCGAGGTAATCCGCGTAAGGGCGACCGGCCGTATGCGCGATCGCGGTGCCGAGCAGGTCGAAACCGTAGTTGGAATAGCGCATCCCGCGTGCGGGCGTGAAGAGGAGCGGCGCGCTGAGCCCGGCGCGCTGCGCCTCCGGGGTATTGCCGGCGAAGGGGTCGTCGGGCGGACCGGGCTGGGCGGGCACCTCGCGGGGCAGGCCGGCGGAATGCGTGACGAGATCGATCAGGCGAATCGCCGCGCCGTCGCGCTCGGGAAAGGTCACGCCGTCGAAACCGGCGCGGGATTCGAGCGTATCGGTCAGGGCCACCTGGCCATCCGCGACGAGACGCGCGAGCGCGGAGCCGCAGAAGACCTTGCTGACCGAGCCGATCCGAAACAGCGTATCGCCATCGGGCGGCTTCCCGTCGCCGCGATCGCCGAAGCCCTGAACCGCCGTCTCGCCATTCCGGATGGCCCCGAGAACGAAAGCCGGCGCGCTCACGCTGAGCGAGGCGACCACGCCGTCGAACCCGACCATCTCCTCGAGCAGCGGGTCGGCGCGCCCGGCCCCTCCCGAGCCGAGGACAAGACCAAGCAGGAGACCCGTGAGCATCTTGCGCCGCATCGCCACCCTCCATGAAAGCGTCCCGACCGATTCGGCCGCCGCTGGAGTATAGTCCGAAAGCCTTCCACCGTGACGGCGCATCGCCACCCGGCAAGGCCAGACACCGGCAAGGCCAAGCACCGGCAAGGGTAGACAATCGCAGGCGCGCCCGACAATCTCGCGGCCGGGAGAGGGCGGCGTGACCCCGCCGGATGATCAGGGAGCCCGAGACATGACGAAGAGCCTAGTTCCCGCCGGGACGACGCGCCGCGGCCTGTTGCGCGGGATGGCCGCGGGCGGCGGGCTGATCGCCGCTTCGGGCGCCTTCCCGGGGTTCATCCAGGCACAGGGCTCCGCGCCGCTTCGCTTCGGCTTCCAGGTGCACCGGACGGGGATCGGCGCCACCTACGGGCGCTGGTACGAACGCACGGCGCGCGCGGCGCTCGAAGTCCTGAACGCCAATGGCGGCATCGGCGGCCGTCCGGTCGAGATCCTGTTCGAGGATGACGGCACCGATCCGAAACGCGGCGCCGAGGTGATGGAGAAATTCGCGACGCAGCTGAACTGCGACGCGGTCTTCGGCGCGCTCTTCAGCCACGTCGTCGTCGGCACCGCGCCGCGCGCGGCCGAGTTGAAGATGCCCTATCTCGTCTGTTCCGAGGGCCATCACGTCGCTTCGGGCGCGCTCAACCGCTGGACGCTCCAGCCCGGCATCACCGATGTGAAGAGCCAGGTTCAGGCGATGGCGCCCTGGGTCTCGGGCAATCTCGGCAAGAAGGTGACGGTCATCTACCCGGACTACGCCTTCGGCTACGATCACCGCGACAACTTCAAGGCCGCGATGGCGGCGCAGGGTGGAGAGGTGGTCGCGGAGATCGGCATTCCGCCGACCGAGACTTCCTTCACGCGCTATTTCCCCCGGATTCCGATGGAGACCGAGGTCATCTATCACGTGATGGTCGGCCCCGCCGTCCTGACCTTCGTCAAGGAACTCGGCGAGTTCTATTCCGGCGGCGAACATCCGGCGATCTTCGGCTTCGTCGATTCGCTCGAAGGCATAGACATGTCGAGCGGCGGGCTCGAATTCCTCGAAGGCACGCATTTCTGGGAGGGCCACTGCCGCTATCTCCAGGAGGACGCCTCGCCGGTCGAGACCTTCTACCGCGAGGCGGTGGGAGTCGATGCGAACGGCGCCGCGGTCGAGGACGCGGGCAATGTCTCGACCTATTCGCACATGTTCTCGACCTGGGAGACGCTCTTCGCGATGAAGACGGCGATGGAGGCGGCCGGTTTCCAGGGCCGCGCCGATGGCCAGAAGCTGGTCGAGGCTTTCGAGGCCATGACGGAGATGCCCTATTCGAACGACCATCCGCAGGGCGAGAAGGTCTTCAACGGCCGCACCCATCAGGTCTTCGGGGTCCAGCACATCTCGAAGGTCGAGGGCGGCAAGCTGATCCGGGTCCACACCACCTCGATCGAGGACGGGCTCTATCCCGACGAGGTGGATTACACCACGCGCCCGTTCTGACCCGGTGTCGCTCGGCCCCTATCTCCTGCTCGCCGCGCTCGAGGGCCTGACCTCGGCCGCGGTGCTGGCACTGACCGCGGCCGGGCTCAGCCTCGTCTTCGGCGTGATGCGCGTCGTCAATGTCGCGCATGGCGAGTTCTTCATGCTCGGCGCCGTCGTCGCCTGGTTCGTCACCGCGAACGTGGGCGGCCCGCCTTGGCTCGGCTTCGCGCTCGCGCTCGCGGTCAGCCCGCTCGTCGTGGGGTCGATCGCGGCGCTGGCCGACCGACTGGTGCTGAAGCGGCTGAATTACGATCCCGAGGCGACGATCGTCGCGACCATCGGGCTGCTCTACCTGCTGCAGCAGGGGGCGCTGAGTTTCTACGGACCCGATGCGCGTCCGGTCGCGCCGCCCTTCGATTGGCGCATAAGGCTGCCCTGGTTCGGCTATTCGGGCTACAAGCTCTTCGTCATCGCCGCGGCGGTGGTAGTGCTCGGCGGGCTCTGGGCGCTGATGGCCCGGACGCGTTTCGGGCTCGTGATGCGGGCGACGCAATACGACCAGCGCACCGCCCAGGCCTTCGGGATCGATGTCGACCGCGTCTATGCCGGCGTCTTCGCACTCGGCGCCGCGCTCGCGGCGATCGGCGCGGTGCTGATCGTGCCGATCAGCCAGGCGCATTACCTCATGGGCGGCGACCCGCTGCTTCTCTCCTTCATCGTCGTCATCATCGGCGGGCTCGGCTCGCTCAGGGGCACGATCGTCGCGGCGCTGATGATCGGTGTCGGCGAGGGGATGATCTCCGTCTTCTTCTCGCCCACGCTCGCCAAGATCCTCGCGACCCTCGCCGTGGCGCTGGTGCTGGTCTTCCGCCCCGAGGGGCTCTTCGGGCAGCGCGCGCGATGAAGGCCGACCGCATCCTGTTCGGCCATGTCGCCTTCCTCGCGCTGCTCCTCGCGGCCAGCTTCGCCCTGCCCGCCTATCACCACGCGAATCTTACGCGCGTCATGGTGCTGGCGGTCTTCGCGATGGGCTACAACATCGCCTTCGGCTACACGGGGCTGCTCAGCCTCGGCCATGCGCTCTTCTTCGGGGCGGGGATGTACGCGGCCGGCCTCGGCGCCACGCTCGGCGGATGGAGCGGGATGCCAGCGCTTCTCGCCGGGATCGCCGCGGGCGGGCTCGTCGCGCTGGTGACCGGCCTGCTCGCGCTCCGGACCACCGGCACCGCCTTCATGATCGTGACGCTGATGTTCGCCCAGGCGGGGTATCTCACGATCCTCCACAATGGCGACATCACCCGGGGCGACGAGGGCCTCGTGCTGCCCGACGCGGCGCGCTGGCTCGGCGGGCTCAATCTCGCCGACGAGAGCACGCGCTTCTTCGTCGCCTTCGCGGTCTTCGCCCTGGCGCTCATCGGCTCGCTCCTCATCGTGCGCTCGGGCCTGGGCCGGGTGCTCGTCGCGATGCGCGAGAACGCGGAGCGCGCCCGGATGCTCGGCTACGACCCGTTCCGCTACCGGCTGATCGCGCTCACGATCTCGGGCCTCTACGCCGGGACCGCCGGCGCGCTCTACGGGCTCGGCTTCGGCTATGTCGGCGCGGGTTTCGCAGGCATCCAGTATTCGATCCTGCCGATGCTCTGGGTGCTGATGGGTGGTGCCGGCACCGTGCTCGGACCGTTCCTCGGCACGCTCGTCATGTTCTACCTCGTCGATCTCGCAAGCGGGATCACCACGGCGACGCTCGGCGTCATCGGCGCGGCGCTCCTGGCACTCGTGCTCTTCGCGCCGAAGGGCATCCTTGGCACGCTCAGGGAGAAGGCGCTGCCATGGCTGCCGTGATCCTCGAAGCGCGCGGACTGACGAAACGCTTCGGCGGGCTGACGGCGGTCGATGGCGTGGATTTCGACCTGAACCGGGGCGAGATCCACGCTCTGATCGGGCCGAACGGCGCCGGCAAGACCACCTTCGTCAGCCTGCTCTGCGGAAGGATCGAGCCGACCTCGGGCACGATCCGCTTCGAGAGCCGCGACATCACGGGGATGCCCGCCCATGCTCGCGTCCGGCTCGGCATCGCCTATACGTTCCAGATCACCTCGATCTTTCCGCGCCTCACCGCCTTCGGGAATGTCGAGCTCGCGGCCCAGCGGCTCGGCGCGGCGGAGCTCGCCCAGCGGACCGAGGCGGCGCTGGAGCGGGTCGGCCTCGGCCCGGAGGCGCGCGATCGGGCGGGCGATCTCTCCTACGGCCACCAGCGGCTCGTCGAGATCGCGATGGGGCTGGCGCTCGAACCCCGGCTCCTGATCCTCGACGAGCCGACGCAGGGGCTTGCGAATGCCGAGATCGAGCGGTTCAAGGATGTGGTCCGCGCGCTGGTGCCCGAGACCACGATCCTGCTCATCGAACACAACATGGACCTGGTGATGAGCCTCGCGGAGCGGATCACGGTCCTGAACTTCGGCGCGAAACTCGCCGAGGGCACGCCCGACGAGATCCGCGCCAACCCGGCCGTGCAGGCCGCCTATCTGGGGGGATGATGCTCGAAGTCGCCGCGATCGACGCCGACTACGGCGGGGTGCCGATCCTCAGGGGCGTGAGCCTCGCCGTCGCCCCCGGCGAAGTAGTCTGCGTGATGGGCCGCAACGGCGCCGGCAAATCGACGCTTCTCAAGGCCATCCTCGGCCTCGCCCGCGTCACCGCCGGCAAGGTCACGCTCGGCGGAACCGAGCTGACCGGCCTGCCGCCGCACCGCGTCCCCGGCCACGGCATCGGCTATGTGCCGCAGGGCCGCAGACTCTTCGCGGAACTGACGGTGGCCGAGAACCTCGAAATCGGCCTGATGACGCGGCGGAAGGGCGCCGCCACCCGCGAGAAGGTGCTCGGCCTCTTCCCCAGGCTTCGCGAGCGGCTGGGTCAGGTCTCGGGCACGCTCTCGGGCGGCGAACAGCAGATGCTCGCCATCGCCCGCGCGCTCTGCCTCGAACCCTCCGCGCTCCTCCTCGACGAGCCGACCGAAGGGCTGCAACCCTCGATGATCGCCCTCATCCGCGAAACCGTCCTGCGGCTCAAGGCCGAGGGCGTGGCGGTCGTGCTGGTGGAGCAGCGCATCGAAGCGGTCCTGAGCGTGGCCGACCGCGTGGTCTTCCTCGTCAACGGCGAGGTGGCGGAGACGCTGGCGGCGGAGGGACTGGACCCGCGGGCGGAAGTGTTTCAGCGGTACGTGGGGGTGTGAGGGCGAGGTGTTCTATTTCGACGAGCTTCTGACGCGCTCCGGCCTTGATCCGCGCTCCGTTCGTATTCGACTGTTGCGGCACGATGACCGGGGGCTCGCAGCCTGGCGAACGGGAGGCAAGCTCCGGTTCGGGTGTTTCGCGAGCTTTCAGGGAGGGGCGCGATCTCCCTACAGAGACGCGGAGGTTGGGTGTCACTTCATCATTGGCCCCACCTTGGCAAACGGTGACGCGACGGCGCTGTTCGTCGGAGCGACGCGCATCCTCGACAGATGGGCTTGGGATGGCGGTCGGCTTCCGGTTCTGCGCGACGATACGATCATCGAGACCGAACGCGGGCGCCAGGGCGTGGAAGCTTTCGATCTGGAATGGCTCGACACGTTTGAGCCCTACACCGAGCGCATCTTGATCCGTTGGCGGGGGCCGATAGCTTGGTCTCAATGGGCGCATCGGGGCGAGAGGGAGATTCTCGAACTCCGCATCGACGCGCGGGAGCCTGCCTTCCCCGGATTTTCCGCCTTCTCCGAACGGGTCGCCAACCTCGCCTTCATCCCTCAGGCATGGCGGGCGGCGCTTGGCTCCGTCCGCGGTGTCTATCTCCTCGTCGCGGGTGATGGCTCGCAGTATGTAGGGTCGGCCGCCGGGCAGGACGGATTCATGGGACGGTGGGACGCCTATGCCGCCAACGGACATGGCGGCAACGTCATTCTGCGCCAGCGTGGCGATCGGGATTACGCCGTTTCGATTCTGGAGATCGCGTCTCCCGACATGTCGCGTGATGAGATCATCGCGCGCGAAGTGTTCTGGAAACAGAAGCTCGGAGCGAGGGCGCATGGTCTGAACGCGAACTGAGGCCCATCGCCCCCTCAGATTTCCACCAGCCCCCAGTGCCCCAGGAGCCAAAGGATCACCGAGAGCGTGATCGCCGAGCAGACCGTCGCGACGAAGAGCGCGGTCGCGGTGAGCTTTCCCTCGCCGAAGCGGCCGCCGATGATCGGGTACATGCCCATGATCGGCGAGCCTGCGAAGATCACGCCGGTGGCGAAGGTGGCGGGATCGACCTCGAGCGCCCAGAGCACGAGGGCGACCAGCGCCGGATGGAGGATGAGCTTGCCCGCGACGACGCGGCCGACGCCGGTCGGCAGGTTGTCGGTCTCGAGCCCCGCGAGCGTGCCGCCGACGACGAAGAGCGCGAGCGGCGCCGCGACGGCCGCGAGCATCGAGATCGGCTTCGCGATCGGCTGCGGCGGGGTGATCCCGGCCGCCGAGATGGTGGCGCCGAGAACGATCGCGATCATGAGCGGATTGCGCGCGAGGCTCATCGCCATGACCCGCAGGAGCGCGCGGCGCGATCTGGGCCGGCCGAGCCCCGCTTCCGCGATCGCCATCGCGGCGGGCAGGATCAGCATGTTCTCGATCACCATGTTCTGCGCGAAGACGCCGGCCGAGGCCGGTCCGATCACCATGATCGCGATCGGATAGCCCATGAAGCCGGTATTCGAGCCGCAGACGCCGAGCGCGCGCACCGCCGCGGGCGTCACCTCCCGCCCGAAGACCCGGCGCGACACCACGAAGCCGAAGACGAAAAGCCCGAAGGTCGCGCCGCCATAGCCGAGCAGATAGGTGTGGTTCATCGTCTGGCCGAGCGGCGCGCTCGTGATCGCCGAGAGGATGAGCGCGGGCATCGCGATCTTGAAGACGAAGGCGCCCAGGCCGCGCAGCGTCCCCTCCTCGACATAGCCCGACCGCACCGCCGTGTAGCCGGTCGCGATGATGATGAAGACCGGCGCGATGATCCCGAGGACGGAGAAGATCACCGCGCACCCCCGCCGGCGATCCCGCGCGGCGCGGCGCCACCGTTGATTTCAGGCCTGTTCGGGCGCATTCTCGTCCATTCTCCCGTGTGGAGGATTGCTTCGGCGCGCGACGCCCGGCCGGATGCCGGTCCCGGCGGCGGGTCCGTCCCGACGGTACCCTAGTGGCCTTGGCGGGCCTTGGCAAAGCGGGACCGGACGCGCGCGGAATATCCGCGATCGACCGTGGCGGGCCGTGATCGGCCAGTAACACCGGTCATCGCCACCCGTCACGAAGGCCACCGACAAGGCCCCCGACAAGACCCGCGACGCCGCGATCCCGCGCCGAGCGAACGACTGCTCGCTCTTCGACCATTCGCCGGTCGGGAACGGTCTCGTCGGGGCATTTGAACCCGCCCGACGCGCGCCGCCGCCGAAAAGCCTTGCCGCGCCCGCCGAACTTTTGCCAACCTCGCGCGAAAACCGCATCCGAAAGCCGGAGAACGCATGTCGATCAAGGCCGCCATCTATCACCTGACGCACTACAAGTACGATCGTCCGGTCACGCTCGGCCCGCAGGTGATCCGGCTCCGCCCCGCGCCGCATTCGCGCACCCGCGTCATCTCGCATACGCTCCGCGTCAGCCCGGGCGGGCATTTCGTCAACCACCAGCAGGACCCCTACGGCAACTGGCTCGCGCGGTTCGTCTTCCCGGAGCCGGTGAGCGAGCTCAAGATCGAGGTCGATCTCGTCGCCGACATGACGGTCTACAATCCGTTCGACTTCTTCGTCGAGGAAACGGCGGAGGAATGGCCGTTCGACTATCCCGAGGACCTCCGGGAGGATCTCTCGATCTACCGCGCGCCGGAGCCGGCCGGCCCCAGGCTCCGGGCCTTCCTCGACACGATTCCCCGCGAGAGGGCGCGGACCGTCGATTTCATCGTCGCGCTCAACGCCCGCGTCTCGCAGGAAGTGGGCTACGTCATCCGGATGGAGCCGGGCGTGCAGACGCCGGAGGAGACCTTCGAGCGCGGGACCGGCTCGTGCCGCGATTCGAGCTGGCTCATGGTGCAGGCGCTGCGCAACCTCGGACTCGCGGCGCGGTTCGTCTCGGGCTATCTCATCCAGCTCAAGCCCGACCTCGTCGCGCTCGACGGGCCGGCGGGCACCGATCACGATTTCACCGACCTGCATGCCTGGTGCGAGGTCTACCTGCCCGGCGCGGGCTGGATCGGCCTCGACCCGACCTCGGGCCTGCTGACCGGCGAGAGCCATGTGCCGCTCGCCGCGACCCCGCATTACCGCAACGCCGCGCCGATCTCGGGCATGGCGAGCTACGCCGAGGTCGATTTCGACTTCGACATGAGGATCAGCCGCGTCTCCGAGCATCCGCGCATCACCAAACCCTATTCCGAGGAGGCCTGGGCGGCGCTCAACGAGGTCGGCGCCAAGGTCGACCGGGCGCTCGCCGAGGGCGATGTGCGGCTCACGATGGGCGGTGAGCCGACCTTCGTCTCGATCGACGATTTCGAGAGCGGCGAGTGGAACACCGACGCGGTCGGGCCGACCAAGCGCGGTCGCGCCGACACGCTGATCCGGCGGCTGCGCGACCGGTTCGCGCCGGGCGGCTTCCTGCACTACGGACAGGGCAAGTGGTATCCGGGCGAGACCCTGCCGCGCTGGACCTTCTCGCTCTACTGGCGCCGTGACGGCCAGCCGATCTGGTCGAACGCGGATCTGATCGCGGTCGAGGGCAAGGAGACCGGCGTCGGCCCGAACGAGGCGGAGCAGCTGCTGATGGGAATCGCCGACGCGCTCGGCGTCGATCATGACCTCGTCATCCCCGCCTTCGAGGACCCGGCGACGTGGATACTGAAGGAAGCGAACCTGCCGGAGAACGTAACGCCGGAGAATTCGAAGCTCGAGGACGCGGAGGAACGCCACCGGATCAGCCGGGTCTTCGCCCGCGGGCTGACCGAGCCGTCTGGCTTCGTCCTGCCGGTGCAGCGCTGGCAGGCCCGCGCCTCGGGGGCGGCGCGGTGGCGCTCGGAGCGCTGGCGGCTGCGGCGGAAGTTCCTGTTCCTGGTGCCGGGAGACAGCCCGGTCGGCTACCGGATTCCGCTCTCCTCGCTCCCTTATGTGCCGCCCTCGTCCTATCCCTATACCAATGTCGCCGACCCGACCGAGCCGCGCGGCGCGCTTCCGACCTTCAACGTGCCCGCGCCCCAGATCCGGCCGAACCGGCCGGCGAGTTTCGCGGCCGCCGAGCCGGTGCAGGAGCGCATCGAGCAGCACATCGGCGAACTCGATGGCGCGGTGCGCACGGCGCTCTCGGTCGAGCCGCGCGACGGGCGGCTCTGTGTCTTCATGCCGCCGGTCGAGCGGCTGGAGGATTATCTCGAGCTCATTTCCGCCGCCGAGGCCGCGGCGCGGGCGATGAACCTGCCGATCCATATCGAGGGCTACGCGCCGCCGCATGACCCGCGGCTCAACGTGATCCGTGTCGCGCCCGATCCCGGCGTCATCGAGGTGAACATCCAGCCGTCGCACAGCTGGGACGACTGCGTCTTCATCACCGAGACGGTCTATGAGCAGGCCCGCCAGAGCCGGCTCGGCGCCGACAAGTTCATGATCGACGGCCGCCATACCGGCACCGGCGGCGGCAATCACGTGGTCGTCGGCGGCGCCAGCACGCTCGACAGCCCGTTCCTGCGCCGGCCCGACCTGCTACGGAGCCTGATCCTGCACTGGCAGCGCCATCCCTCGATGTCCTATCTGTTCTCGGGCCTCTTCATCGGCCCGACCAGCCAGGCGCCGCGGGTGGACGAGGCGCGGCATGACGGGCTCTACGAGCTCGAGATCGCGCTGGCGCAGATGCCGCCGCCGGGCCAGGGGGTCCAGCCCCTGCCCTGGCTCGTGGACCGGCTGTTGCGCAACCTGCTGGTCGATGTGACCGGCAACACGCACCGGGCCGAGATCTGCATCGACAAGCTCTATTCGCCGGACGGGCCGACCGGGCGCCTCGGGCTCGTCGAATTCCGCGGCTTCGAGATGCCGCCCGATCCCCGCATGTCGCTCGCGCAGCAGCTGCTGATCCGCGCCCTGATCGCGCGCTACTGGTCGCATCCCCTGGGAGGCGAATTCACCCACTGGGGCATGACCCTGCACGACCGCTTCATGCTGCCGCATTTCGTCTGGGAGGATTTCCTCGACGTCTTGCGCGACCTCTCGGCGAACGGGTTCGAGATGCGCTCGGACTGGTTCGAAGCGCAGGCCGAGTTCCGCTTCCCGTTCTGCGGCGAGGTCGAATACGAAGGCGCGCATCTCGAATTGCGCGCCGCGCTCGAACCCTGGCATGTGCTGGGCGAGACCGGCGCGATCGGCGGCACGGTGCGCTACACCGATTCCTCGACCGAGCGGCTGCAGGTGAAGCTCGCGACCGCCAATCCCGAGCGCTACGCGGTGGTCTGCAACGGTCGGCGCCTGCCGCTCGGCGCGACCGGGACGAGCGGCGTCTCGGTCGCCGGGGTCCGCTACAAGGCGTGGCAGCCGGCGCAGGCGATGCATCCGGTGGTGCCGGTCCATGCGCCGCTCACCTTCGACATCTTCGACACCTGGAGCAACCGCGCCCTCGGGGGCTGCGTCTATCACGTCGCCCATCCCGGCGGGCGCAACTACGAGACCTTCCCGGTCAATGGCAACGAGGCCGAGGCGCGGCGCCTCGCGCGCTTCGAGGCCAGGGGCCATACGCCGGGTCTCTACCTGCCGCCGCTGGAGATGCCGAACCGCGCCTTCCCGCTGACACTCGACCTCCGCAGATCGCCGGGGGTGTGAAAACATGCGGTCCCGCGAAGCCCTGGCACCGGACGATGCGATCGCCGGTCTCCTCGCCGACTACCGACCGTTGCCAGGCGTCGCGGACGAACTCCTTGACCAGACCGGCCACATCCGGCCGGTCTGGTCGCAGTTCATGCGCCACCTCGCCGCGATCTCGCCCGAGGATCTCACAGGGCGGTTCGCACAAGGCGACCAGTACCTGCGCGACGCGGGCGTCTTCTTCCGCCAGTACGGCGACACCCTCTCGACCGAACGCGCCTGGCCGCTCAGCCATATCCCGGTCCTGATCGAGGAGGCCGAGTGGAACGGCATCGCCGAGGGGCTGATCCAGCGGGCCGACCTGCTGGAAGCGGTGGTCGCCGATCTCTACGGGCCGAACCGGCTCGTCGGCACCGGGCAGCTGCCGGGGAGTCTGATCGCGCGCAGTGCCGAATGGCTGCGCCCGCTCGTCGGTGTCCAGCCGCGGTCGGGGCACTACCTGCACTTCCTCGCCTTCGAGCTCGGGCGCGGTCCCGACGGCACCTGGTGGGTCCTCGGCGACCGGACGCAGGCGCCCTCGGGCGCGGGTTTCGCGCTCGAGAACCGGATGGCGACGGCGCGGGTCTTCTCGGAGCTCTACGCCGAGTCGAACGCGCACCGGCTCGCGGGGTTCTTCCGCACCTTCCGCGACGCGCTGCAGCGGCTCTGCGACGACCGCGACCCGCGCGTTGCGATCATGACGCCCGGGCAGCTCAACGACACCTATTTCGAACACGCCTATATCGCGCGCTATCTCGGCTTCCTGCTGCTCGAAGGCGAGGATCTGACCGTCGAACAGGGCCGCGTCATGGTCCGGACCGTCGCCGGGCCGAAGCCGATCGGCGTGCTCTGGCGCCGGCTCGACGCCGCCTTCGCCGACCCGCTGGAACTCAATCCGGGCTCGCGCATCGGCACGCCCGGCCTCGTCAGCGCCGTGCGGAAGGGCAATGTCAGCCTCGTCAACGCGCTCGGCTCCGGCATCCTCGAGACGCGCGCGCTCCTCGCCTTCCTGCCCCGCATCTCGATGGCGCTGCGCGGCGAGGCGCTGCGGCTGCCGAACATCGCGACCTGGTGGTGCGGTCAGCCGGTCGAGCGCGCGCATGTCCGCGCCAATGCCGCGCGGATGATGATCGGCGCGGCGCTCTCGACCCGGCTCCCCTTCGACCTCGACGGCTCGACCTTCCTCGGCGGCGGGCACGCCGGCCGGACGCGCGAGGAGATCGACGCCTGGATCGAATCCGAGGCTTCGGGCCTCGTCGGGCAGGAGGCGGTGACGCTCTCGACAACGCCGGCCCATGTCGACGGCAAGCTCGTGCCGCGGCCGATCAGCCTGCGCGCCTTCGTCGCTCGGACCGACCGCGGCTGGCAGGTGATGCCCGGCGGTTTCGCCCGCATCGGCCGGACCCCGGACCCGACCGCCATCGCGATGCAGCGCGGCGGCTCGGCGGCGGATGTCTGGATCGTCGGCCCCGCGCCGGTCATCAACGTCTCGATGCTGCCCGAAAGCGGCTCGGGTCTGCGCCTCCGTCAGGGCGCGCTGCCGAGCCGGGCGGCGGACAATCTCTTCTGGCTCGGGCGATACATCGAGCGGGCCGAGGGCATGATGCGGCTCATCCGCGCCCATCACATCCGCCTGGCCGAGACCGGTGACGCCGAGGCGCCGCTCCTCGCCTATCTCGACCTGCATCTCAGCGATGTCGGCGTCGATCCCGCCGAGGAGATCCCCGAGGGGCTGCGCGCCACGCTGGGCGCCGCGACCATGAGCGCGAGCCATGTGCGCGACCGTTTCTCCACCGACGGCTGGATGGCGCTGAACGACCTCTCGCGGACCGCGCGCAAGATGGCGGGGACGGCGCGCGCGGGCGACGACTGCGCGCGCGCGATGGGTGTGCTGCTGCGCAAGCTCACCGGCTTCTCCGGCCTCGTGCACGAGAACATGTACCGGTTCACCGGCTGGCGCTTCCTCGCGATCGGCCGGGCGATGGAGCGGGCGATGGAGATGGCGGGGCTGCTCGCCTGGCTCGGCGCGCCCGAGGCGCCGGAGGGCGCGCTCGACATGGCGATCGAGATCGGCGACAGCGTCATGACCCACCTCCGCCGCTACGCCGTCGCCACCACCCGGGAGACGGTGATGGACCTGCTGGCGCTCGACGGCCGCAACCCGCGTTCGATCCTCTACCAGATGACCGAGATCCGCGATCAGGTCGCCCTGTTGCCGGTCGCCGAGACGGGCGGCCAGCTCTCGCGCCTCTCGCGCGAGGTGATGCGCGCGCATACCGAGATCGCGACCGAACTGCCGGAGACGCTCGACACGGAGGCGCTGCTCGCCTGCCGGTCGCGGCTCTTCGACCTCTCGAACCTGCTCTCCGAATCCTATCTCGGGTGACGTGATGCTCTACGATATCGGGATGCGGATCAGCTACAGCTACGACGGCGTCGCCGGTGGCGGGCGTCACCTGCTGCGGCTCCTGCCGGCGGATCTGCCCGGCCAGCAACGGCTGGTTTCGAGCGCGCTCCGCGTCTCGCCCCAACCGGCGGAGCGGAGCGAGATGGTCGATTTCTTCGGTAATTACGGCACCGAGATCACCTTGCGCGATTCGCATGAGGAGCTGGAGTTCCGCGTCGGGGCGCGCGTCGAGCGTTTCGCCGAACCGCCGGGTCTCGACATCTCGCCGCCGCTCACGCGGCTCGCGCAGGAACTCGCCGACTACCGGGGCCTCGAACCCGACTCGCCACTGCATTTCCTCTGGTCCAGTCCGCGCGCGTCATCGACGCCGGAAATGACCGACTATGCGCGCCTCCGGGTCGGCGAGGGGATCACCGCCTTCGCCGCTGTGCTGACGATCGGGCGCGCGCTCTACAAGGATCTCGAATTCGATCCGGAGGCGACGACCGTCGACACGCCGGCGCGCGAGGCCTTCGAGCGCCGGCGCGGCGTCTGCCAGGATTTCGCGCAGATCATGATCGCGATGCTGCGCGGGATCGGCGTGCCGGCGGGCTATGTCAGCGGCTTTCTCCGCACCAACCCGCCCCCCGGCCGGCCGCGGCTCGAAGGCGCGGATGCGATGCATGCCTGGGTCCGGGCCTGGTGCGGTCGCGAGACCGGCTGGATCGAGTTCGACCCGACCAACAACGTCGTCGTCGGGCTCGATCATATCGTGGTCGCGCGCGGCAGGGACTATGGCGACGTCTCGCCGGTGCGCGGGATTCTCAGGATCGCGGGCGAGCAGACCACGGAACAGGCGGTCGACGTGATCCCGGTCGCCGCGGCGTGAAGGCGGATCGCGGCCAACCGTCCCCGCCTCAGACCGTCATCCAGCGCCGGACCTCCTCCTGGTCGAGATCCGAGGTCCTGCCGGAGAGCACGATCCGGCCCCGGTCCATCACCGCGATCCGGTCGGCGAGTTCCACGGCGAAGTCGAAGAACTGCTCCACCAGCACGATCGCCATCGTCCCCTGGTCGCGGAGATAGGCGATCGCGCGGCCAATGTCCTTGATGACCGAGGGCTGGATGCCCTCCGTCGGCTCGTCGAGCAGGAGAAGCTTCGGCCCGGTCACCAGCGCCCGGCCGATCGCAAGCTGCTGCTGCTGCCCGCCCGAGAGATCGCCGCCGCGGCGGCCCATCATCTCGCCGAGCACGGGAAAAAGCTCGAAGACCGTATCGGGCACCTTGCGCCCGCCCCGCGGCAGCAGCGCGAAGCCGGTCTCCAGATTCTCCTTCACCGTCAGGAGCGGGAAGATCTCGCGCCCCTGCGGCACCGTCGCCACGCCGAGCTTGGCGCGCGCGTCCGGGCGGAGTTTCGAGATGTCCTTGCCCTGCCACATGATCTTGCCCGAGCGGATGCCCTGCCGCCCGGAAACCGCGCGCAGCATCGAGGTCTTGCCGACCCCGTTGCGCCCGAGGATCGAGGTCACCTGACCGATCTCGGCGTCGAGCGAGACATCCTTCAGCGCCTGCGCCGCGCCGTAATAGAGGTCCATGCCCTCGATGGAGAGTTTCTCAGCGGCCAAGATACACCTCGATCACTTCCCTATTCGCCGAGACATGGTCGAGCGAGCCTTCCGCCAGCACCGCGCCCCGGTGCAGCACCGTCACCTTGCAGTCGAGCGCGCGGACGAAATCCATGTCATGCTCGATCACCACGACCGACCGCTTGCCCGCGATCTCGCGCAACAGCTCCGCCGTGCGCATCGTCTCGGCGTCGGTCATGCCCGCCGCCGGCTCGTCCACCAGCAGGAGCCTCGGTTCCTGCGCGAGCAGCATGCCGATTTCGAGCCACTGCTTCTGCCCGTGGCTGAGCCCGCCCGCGAGCCGGTGGCGCGCGTGGGAGAGCCGCACGAGGTCGAGCAACTCGTCGATCCGCGCCTTCTGCGCCTTCGAGGTCCGGAAGAACAGGCTCGCCTTCACCCCGCGATCGCTCGCCAGCGAGAGCATCAGGTTGTCCTCGACCGTGTGCGTCTCGAAGACCGTGGGTTTCTGGAACTTGCGCCCGATCCCGAGCCGCGCGGTCGAAGCCTCGTCCATGCGGGTGAGATCGGTATGCTCGCCCCAGATCACCTCGCCCATGTCGGGCCGGGTCTTGCCGGTGATGATGTCGAGCATCGTGGTCTTGCCGGCGCCGTTCGGCCCGACGACCGCGCGCAGCTCGCCCTCGGTGATCACCATCGAGAGGCCGTTGATCGCCTTGTAGCCGTCGAAGGCGCGGTGCACGTCGTTGAGATAGAGCTGGGTGCCCTTCAGGCCGCGAATCTCGCCGCTCATGCCTCGGCCTCCACCGCTTCCGGCTCCGGTGCCTTCGCACGCCGCGATCCGAGCTTCTCTATGAGGCCGAGCACGCCCTGGGGCAGGAAGATCGTCACCAGGATGAACATCGCACCCAGCGCGTAGAGCCAGGCATCCGGGAAGGCCGAGGTCAGCCAGCTCTTCGCCGCGACCACGATCAGCGCGCCGAGCGCGGCGCCGACCAGCGTGCCCCGGCCGCCGAGCGCCACCCAGATCACGATCTCGATCGAATTGGCGGGGCTGAACTCGCCGGGGTTGATGATGCCGACCTGCGGCACGTAGAGCGCGCCCGCGACCCCCGCCATCATCGCCGAGACGGTGAAGACGAAGAGCTTGTAATGCTCGACCCGGTAGCCGAGGAAGCGCGTCCGGCTCTCCGCGTCGCGCACGCCGACGAGCACCTTGCCGAATTTCGAGATGGTGATCGCCCGCCCGAGCAGGAGCCCGCCGGCGAGCGCCAGCGCCGAGAGGATGAAGAGCGCGAGCCGCGTCGCGTCCGCCGAGAGCGGGAAGCCCAGCACATCCTTGAAGTCGGTGAGCCCGTTGTTGCCGCCGAAGCCCATCTCGTTGCGGAAGAAGGCGAGCAGCAGCGCATAGGTCATCGCCTGGGTGATGATCGAGAGATAGACGCCGGTGACGCGCGAGCGGAAGGCGAACCAGCCGAAGACGAAGGCGAGCGCGCCCGGAACCACCAGCACCATGATCGCGGCGAACCAGAACATGTCGAAACCGTGCCAGAACCAGGGCAGTTGCTCGTAGCCGAGGAACACCATGAAATCCGGCAGCACCGGGTTGCCGTAGGCGCCCCGCGCGCCGATCTCGCGCATCAGATGCATCCCCATCGCGTAGCCTCCGAGCGCGAAGAACGCGCCATGGCCGAGCGAGAGGATGCCGCAGTAGCCCCAGACCAGATCGAGCGCGACCGCGAGCAGCGCGTAGCAGAGATACTTTCCGAGGAGCGAAAGCATGTAGCTCGGCACATGCATCCCCGAGGACGGGTCGAGCATGAGGTTGGCGAGCGGCACGCCGACGGTGACGACGGCGAGCGCGGTCAGGAAGATGCCGAGACGGCGGTCGATGAAGGGCGTTGCCATGGCCTCAGCCTTCCACTGCGCGGCCGCGGGTCGGGAAGAGACCGCGCGGGCGTTTCTGGATGAAGAGAATGATGAAGACGAGGATCAGGATCTTCGCGAGCACCGCGCCGACGAGGGGTTCCATGAACTTGTTCGCGACGCCGAGCGTGAAAGCGGCGGCGAAGGTGCCCCAGAGGTTCCCGGCGCCGCCGAAGACGACGACGAGGAAGGAATCGATGATGTAGCTCTGGCCGAGGTTGGGCGACACATTGTCGATCTGGCTCAGCGCCACGCCCGCGAGCCCCGCGATCCCGGCGCCGAGCCCGAAGGTCAGCGCGTCGACCCGCGCGGTGCGGATGCCCATCTCCGAGGCCATCGGCCGGTTCTGCGTCACCGCGCGCATCTGCAGCCCGAAGAGCGTGCGCTTCAGCAGAAGGAGAAGGCCGAGAAAGATCACGACCGCGAAGATCACGATGTAGAACCGGTTCCAGGTGATCGAGAGCCCGCCCGCCGGAAAGGCACCCGACATCCAGGACGGATTGCCGACCTCGCGGTTCGAGGGGCCGAAGATCGTACGCACGAGTTGTTGCAGGATGAGGCTCACGCCCCAGGTCGCGAGCAGGGTCTCGAGCGCGCGGCCGTAGAGGAAGCGGACGATGAAGCGTTCGATCGCAACCCCGATCCCGCCTGCGACGAGGAAGGCGAGCGGCGCCGCGATCAGGAGCGACCAGTCGAAAAGCCCGGGGAAGTTCACCCGGATGACCTGCTGCGTCACATATGTCGTATAGGCGCCGATCATGATCAGTTCGCCATGCGCCATGTTGATGACGCCCATCACGCCGAAGGTGATCGCGAGGCCGACCGCGGCGAGCAGGAGCACCGAGCCGAGCGAGACGCCGAACCAGACGTTCTGCCCGACATTCCAGAACGCCTGCGTGCGTTCGATCCCCTTGATAGCCGTGTCCGCCGCCTCCCCGACCGCGGCGTCCGCGTCGGAGCGGTAGGGGTTGAGCGCCGTCAGCGCGTCGGTGCCGCCGCGCGCCGAGACGATCCCGATCGCGGCGACCTTTTCGACGGAGGGCGCGTCGCTCGCGAGGACCGAGGCGGCGCGCGCCTGTTCCATCGCGGTCCTGACCGCGGCGTCGGTCTCATTCGCGATCGCGGCGTCGAGGGATTCGATCTGCTCCGGGTCGGGCGCCGCGAAGGCGGTATTGGCGGCGGCGAGCCGTTTGCCGACGTCGGGCGAACTCAGGGTCAGCATGCCGATCGCCGCCCGGACCGCGCGGCGCAGGCTGTTGTTGACGCGGATCGACTCGGTCGAGCGCGCGGCCACCGGGCCAAGCTCGGCGCCGGTCAGCGGGTCGTAGCCGGTGGCGCGCGAGCCCCTGCCCTTCACGACGAGCACGGTGCCATCGGCTTCGCGAAACTCAAGATCGCCCTCGCCGAGCGCCTCGAGCAGCCCGAGCGCGCGCTCGTCGCCGGTGGCGCCGATCTCGGCCACCACCTCCGCCCGGTCGCCGAAACTGCCCTCGGGCAGCCGCGCCATCAGCTCTTCGAGCGTCTGGGCGGAGGCGGCCGAGGCGGAGAGGAGCCCGAACCATAGAATCAGGGTAACGAGAGCACGCATCCGGGTTCCTCGCACGGTCTTTGAAGGCGGTCCTGAAGGGTGTGGATGCCCGGGAGCAACGCGTCGGACATCCACGTGGGATCAACTCAGTTGGAGGCGCTGCCGCCGCACTGGCCGGTCTCGGTGTTGAAGTTCCCGCAGGACATCGGCGCGCGCCAGTCGGCGATCAGCTTCGCCGATTCCGGCAGGTGATCCGACCATTCGTCGCCGAGCACGAGGCCCGGGGTCTCCCAGACGGTCTCGATCTGGCCGTCGTCCTGGATCTCGCCGATCAGCACCGGCTTGGTGATGTGGTGGTTCGCGCCCATCGTGCTGAGCCCGCCCGAGAGGTTCGGAACCGAGACGCCGATCATGTTGTCGAGCACCGCGTCGGTCTCGGTGGTGCCTGCCGCCTCGACCGCCTTCACCCACATGTTGAAGCCGATATAGGTCGCTTCCATCGGGTCGTTGGTCACGCGGTCCTCGTTGCCGATGAAGGCGTGCCAGGCTTCGATGAACGCGTCGTTCTCCGGCGTGTCGACGCTCATGAAGTAGTTCCAGGCGGCGAGATGGCCGACCAGCGGCCCGGTATCGAGGCCCGCGAGTTCCTCCTCGCCGACGGAGAAGGCGACGACGGGGATGTCCTCGGCCGAGATGCCCTGGTTCGCCAGTTCCTTGTAGAAGGGCACGTTCGCGTCGCCGTTGATCGTCGAGACCACCGCGGTCTTCTTGCCGGCCGAGCCGAAGGCCTTGATGTCGGAAACGATCGTCTGCCAGTCGGAATGGCTGAAGGGCGTGTAGTTGATCATGATGTCTTCCGGCGCCACGCCGTTCGACTTCAGATAGGCTTCGAGGATCTGGTTCGTGGTGCGCGGATAGACGTAGTCGGTGCCCGCGAGCACCCAGCGCTCGACGCCTTCCTCGTTCATCAGATAGTCGACCGCCGGGATCGCCTGCTGGTTCGGGGCGGCGCCGGTGTAGAAGACATTCTTCTGGCTCTCCTGGCCCTCGTACTGCACCGGGTAGAACAGGATCGAGTTCAGTTCCTCGAAGACCGGCAGCACCGACTTGCGGCTGACCGAGGTCCAGCAGCCGAAGACCACGTCGACGCCATCCGAGGCGACGAGCTCGCGCGCCTTCTCGGCGAAGAGCGGCCAGTCGGAGGCGGGATCGACCACGACCGCCTCGAGCTGGCGGCCGAGCACGCCGCCCGCCTTGTTCTGCTCGTCGATCATCATCAGGACCGCGTCCTTCAGCGTCGTCTCCGAGATCGCCATCGTGCCCGAGAGCGAGTGCAGGACGCCGACCTTGATCGTCTCCTCCTCCTGCGCCCGGGCGGCGCCGGCGAGGAGCGAACCCGCCAGCGCGGCGCCAAGCCCGATGTTCCTGAAATTCTTCGCCATATCTGTCCCTCGTCGTTCTGCGCGCGGTCGTTCTGGGCGCGGCTGTTCTGGGCGCGGGCGCCTCGGTCCCCGGTTCGCGCGACGCGGGCGGATGTTCCGGCCACGCTGCCCCGCCACGCTTCGGCACGGGACCCGGGCGCTTGCGCGAGAACCTGCGCGGGCCCCCGAGGGAGGGTCAACGTTTATCGCCCGAAATCTGGGCGTCAGGAGAGTTTTGGTCTGAAAATAGGCAAATGCTTGCGCGCGCGGCGATCAAGTGATTAGGTCATGATCAGGGGCTGATCAACCGGGCTCCTTCTCGGAGGGCTCGGCGGCGGCGATTTCGAGGATCAGCTTGCGGCGCACCGCCGCCGCGAAGGCGTCGCGCCCGTCCGCGGTGACGACGAAGGCGCCGGGCCCTCCGATCAGTTCGTCCCTGAAGATCTGTTCGAGATTGCCGAACCGGGGGCGGCCGGAACAGTCGTCGCAGAGGATCGCGAGTCCGTTGACGACGATCCCCGCGCCGAGCACGGCGTCGCGGGCGAGCGCGAGCGGTGGCCCCTGCGGGTTCCACGCGCTGTCACCGGAGAGGTCGATGACCTTACGCCAGCCCTCGTAGCGATTGGTCTCGATCAGCCGCAGCCCTTCGAGCAACGCCGAGCCGAGCGCGTTCGAGCCATAGGCGCGCCGCGGCGCCGCCATCAGCCGCGCACCGAAGTCCCGCGCCGCGGCCTCGCCGTCGACCACCATCCAGTCCACGACCACATCCTGCGAGGACGCCCCGGCCCATTCGACGAATGTCACCGCGATCCGCCCGAGCGCGCCACCGTTCGCGATGGCCCAGAGCACCTCGGGATGCACCATCGCATCGGCGTAGCCCTGGCGTTGCAGCGCCGCCTCGGTCATGTCGATGGAGCCGGAGGCATCCGCGAGCAGCACCAGTTCGAGATCGACCTCATCGGCGACCGGCTCCTGGCCAGCGGCGGGGCCGTTCCAGATGAGGGCGGCGACGAGGGCGGCCAACAGCATCGCGCGGGGCGCGGCCGGGTCCTGCGCGGCGCGAAGGGTGTCGGGCATGGGCAACTCCCCGGAGCCGGCGGCCCGCCGGAGCCGCCGCCGCGAAAAGCTAGGGCGAAACTCGCGGCGGTCCACCCGCGCGAGGACCGCGCGGGCCATCGCGAGGGAAGCGATACGCGCGATGGGCGGCGCGATCGCCGGAATCCGCGGCGTCTCGGATTCCCGTTTGCAGCGCCGGAATGCTGGAATAGTGTGCCCTTCATGACCACCGCGCTCATCACCCACGGCGATTGCCTCCGTCACGTGAACCCTCCCGGCCATCCCGAGCAGGTCGATCGCCTGCGCGGCATTCTGGCCGCGCTCGAAGCCGAGGAATTCGCCTATCTTCTGCGCGTCGAAGCGCCGCTGGCCTCCGACGAGCAGATCCGGCGGGCCCATCCCGAGGCCTATCTCGCGGACCTCGTCGCGCTGGACCCGAAACAGGGCTACGCCGTCATCGACGGCGATACCTTCCTCGGCCCCGGCACGCTCGCCGCCGCCCGGCGGGGCGCGGGCGCGCTGGTGATGGCCGTCGACATGGTCGTCGGCGGCGAGGCGGGCAATGCCTTCTGCGCCGTCCGCCCGCCCGGCCACCACGCCGAACGATCGACGGCGATGGGGTTCTGCTTCTTCGGCAATGTCGCGATCGGCGCCCTGCACGCCCTGGAAGCCCACGGGCTCTCGCGCGTCGGCATCGTCGATTTCGACGTGCATCACGGAAACGGCACCCAGGATCTGCTCTGGAACGAGCCGCGCGTCTTCTTCGGGTCGAGCCAGCAGATGCCGCTCTTCCCCGGCACCGGCTCCTCGGAGGAACGCGGCGCGCATGGCCAGATCCTCAACATGCCGCTGCCCGCGGGGGCGAGCGGACAGGTGTTCCGCGCCGGGATGCTCGCGAAGATCCTGCCCGCGCTCGAAGCCTTCGATCCGGACCTGATCCTGATCTCCGCCGGCTTCGACGCCCATGCCCGCGATCCGCTGGCGAACCTCAACCTGACCGAAGCGGATTTCGCCTGGATCACCGAACGGCTCTGCGACGTGGCGGATCGCTGCTGCGATGGCCGGATCGTCTCGACTCTGGAGGGCGGATATGATCTTGCGGCCCTCGCCTCCTCCGCGGCGGCGCATGTACGGGTCTTGATGGAAAGAGGTCATGGCTGAAACGGAACCGGCCGCCGAGGCGACGGCCGTCAACGAACTGAGCTTCGAACAGGCACTGCGCGAGCTCGAGACCGTGGTGGCGCGGCTCGAATCCGGCGAGGCGACACTCGAGGATTCGATCTCGCTCTACGCTCGCGGCGCCGAGCTCCGGGCGCATTGCGAGACGAAGCTGAAGGCAGCCGAGGCGCGCGTCGCCGAGATCACCCAAGGATCGGACGGCGCGGTTTCCGCCCGGACAGTCGATATTCCCTGACACCCGATCCCGGGCGCCCATTACCCAACGCCCGATTACCCGGTGCTCGCGATGCCCCGCGGGCCCCTCCGCCTTCCCCCGATGGCCGCGAACCGCGGTCGAGGCCCGTTGCGAGCATCGTCGAACCCATGGCCCATGATCCGCTTCCCGCGACCGAGACCGCCGAGCCCCCGCGGACCCGGACTCCCGCGCCCGAGAGCCCCGAGACCGCGCGGTTCCGGGTGCTGCTCGCCGAATCCGCCAAGGCCGTCGAAACGGTGCTCTCCGATCTGCTGCCCACCGAGGGCGGCGCACTCGAGGCGGCGATGCGCTACGGCGTGCTGCAGGGGGGCAAGCGGCTGCGCGCCTTCCTCGCGCTCGAAAGCGCCGAGCTCTTCCGCGTGCCGCGGCTTCAGGCGCTCCGCGCGGCGGCGGCGGTGGAATGCGTCCATGCCTACAGCCTGATCCACGACGATCTGCCGGCGATGGACGACGACGACCTGCGCCGGGGCAAGCCGACCGTGCACCGCGCCTGGGACGAAGCGACGGCGATCCTCGCCGGCGACGCGCTGCAGACCTTCGCCTTCGACATTCTCGCCTCAGACCACGGCGGGATCGATCCGCGCATCCGGGTGCGGCTCATGCAGGGGCTGGCGCAGGCGGCGGGCTGGCGGGGCATGGTCGGCGGACAGGCGCTCGACATCGCCGCCGAGACCGCCGCCCAGCCGCTCGACATCGAGGCGACGACCGCGCTTCAGGCGCTCAAGACCGGCGCGCTCATCATCTGGTCGGCGGAATCGGGCGCGATCCTCGGCCGGTCCGATCCGGGGCCGCTCCGCGCCTATGCCGCCGACCTCGGCCTCGCCTTCCAGATCCGCGACGACATCCTCGATGTCGAGGGCGATCCCGAGACGGCCGGCAAGCGGCTCCGGAAGGACGAGGCGGCGGGCAAGGCCACCTTCGTCTCGCTTCTCGGCATCGAAGGCGCGCGCGCGCGGGCGGCCGAACTGGTCGAAAGCGCCCGCGGCCAGCTTTCCGCCTATGGCTCGGCGGCGGGGAACCTCCGGCTCGCCGCCGGGTTCGCCCTCGACCGCGCCGCCTGAGACAGTATTGTGACCACGCCGCGCGCCCGGGACGCGCGGATGCGAGAAGCCGAAGGAAACGGACCCATGGGAGACCAGCCGAAGATGAACCCCGAAGCCCGCCCGCGCACGCCGAGGCTGGACCGGATCGGCCGGCCGGCCGATCTGCGCGACCTGTCGGTCTCCGAACTCGCCCGCGTCGCCGAGGAGTTGCGGGACGAGACGATCTCGGCGGTCTCCGTCACCGGAGGCCATCTCGGCGCCGGGCTCGGGGTCGTCGAACTGACCGTCGCGATCCATGCCGTCTTCGACACGCCGCGTGACAAGCTGATCTGGGATGTCGGCCATCAGTGCTATCCGCACAAGATCCTGACCGGCCGGCGCGACCGCATCAGGACGCTGCGCGCCGGCGGCGGGCTCTCGGGCTTCACCAAACGCGCCGAGAGCGACTACGACCCGTTCGGCGCCGCGCATAGTTCGACCTCGATCTCCGCCGGCCTCGGCTTCGCCGCCGCGCGCGATCTCGGTGCCCGCGACGTGGGCGACGTGATCTGCGTGATCGGCGACGGCGCGATGTCGGCTGGGATGGCCTATGAGGCGATGAACAACGCCGGCCACCTGCGAAAGCGGCTCTTCGTCATCCTCAACGACAACGAGATGTCGATCGCCCCGCCGGTCGGCGCGATGTCCTCCTATCTCTCGCGGCTCTACGCGGGCGAGCCGTTCCAGGATCTCTACGCCGCCGCCAAGGGCGCGGTGAACCTGCTGCCCGGGCCGCTCCGCGAAGGCGCGAAGCGCGCGCGCGATCTGGTCAAGTCGGCGGCGGTCGGCGGCCGGCTCTTCGAGGACCTCGGCTTCTCCTATGTCGGGCCGATCGACGGGCATGACATGGACCAGCTCGTGTCGATCCTCCGCGTCGCCAAGGCGCGCGCGCATGGTCCGGTGCTGATCCACGCGCTGACCCGCAAGGGCAAGGGCTACGCGCCCGCCGAGCAATCGCGCGACAAGTATCACGGCGTCTCGAAATTCGACGTGGTGACCGGCGCCCAGGCCAAGGCGCCCTCGAACGCCCCGAGCTATACCCGGGTCTTCGCCGAGAGCCTCGTCCGCGAGGCGCAGTCGGACGAGAAGATCGTCGCGGTGACCGCCGCCATGCCCGATGGCACCGGGCTCAACCTCTTCGCCGAACGCTTTCCGAACCGCTGCTTCGATGTCGGGATCGCCGAGCAGCATGGCGTCACCTTCTGCGCCGGGCTCGCCGCCGGCGGGATGAAGCCCTTCTGCGCGATCTATTCGACCTTCCTGCAGCGCGGCTACGATCAGGTCGTCCACGACGTCGCGATCCAGCGGCTGCCGGTGCGCTTCGCCATCGACCGCGCGGGGCTCGTCGGCGCGGACGGGCCGACGCACGCGGGTTCCTTCGACATCGCCTTCCTCGCCAATCTGCCGGATTTCGTCGTCATGGCGGCGGCGGACGAGGCGGAGCTCGTCCATATGGTCGCGACCGCCGCGGCGATCGACGACCGCCCCTCCGCGTTCCGCTTCCCGCGTGGCGAAGGCGCCGGCGTCGACATGCCGGAGCGCGGCGAAATCCTGCCCATCGGCAAGGGCCGGGTGATGCGCGAAGGCTCCGGCGTCGCGATCCTGAGCTTCGGCGCGCGGCTGCACGAGGCGCTGCGCGCGGCCGAGGCGCTCGCCTCGCGCGGGATCAGGCCGACCGTGGCCGACGCCCGTTTCGCCAAGCCGCTCGACCGCGACCTCGTGCTCTCGCTCGCCGCGCGCCACGACGCGCTCATCACGGTCGAGGAAGGCGCGGTCGGCGGCTTCGGCAGCCATGTGGCCCAGCTTCTCGCCGAGGAAGGCGTCTTCGACGGCGGACTCCGCTTCCGCTCGATGGTCTTCCCCGACACCTTCATCGACCAGGACAGCCCGGCGAAGATGTATGCCTCCGCGGGGATGAACGCCGAGCATATCGAGGCGAAGGTGCTCGAGGTCATGGGGGTCGCCCGGCTCGGCGCCGTCCGCGCCTGAGGCCGGGGTCGCGGCCAGGATCGGGATCGGTGTCGGGCCTGGGGCGCGGCGCGGCATTCCCGTGAGGCTGGCCCCCACTCTTCCCACGATTGTCATCGACCGCCGCGGGACGCGTCCGAGCCTGTTTTTGCGCGGTACTCCGCCGGCCCGGCTCGCTCGCTGGGCGATCGCCCGATGGTGAGGCGCTTGCTCACTTGACTTGTGCGCGAGGCGCGGGAAACATTCTGCAACGCCTCGTGAACGGATCCCGGTCAACGGGCCGGCGGGTCGCAGGGAGGAAGTATCATGCATATCCGTCCAGACCGCGCCGCGGCGCCCATGCTTCGTGATTTCGAACGCGGCACCTCCGCTCCCCCCGCCATGCTTGACCGGGGGGCATGAGGATGAAGCTAGGCACGCTGCGTGACGGTACCTGCGACGGCCGGCTCGTCGTGATCGACACCGATGTGATCCACGCGACCGATGTGGGCCATGTCGCGCCGAGCCTGCTGCGCGCGCTCGAGGACTGGGACCGGGTTGCCCCGGAACTGGATCGCGTCGCGCGTGGTCTCGACGGCGGCGGGCAGCCGATGGAGCGGTTCCACGAGCGCGGGGCGCAATCGCCGCTGCCGCACGGGCCGCGGCTATTGGTCGCACGCGACCCGGCCGGTCCGGAGGATGCGACGCCGATGCTCAGGCCGATCACGGCGGACGGTTTCCTCGACCCGCGCGGTCCGCTGCCCGAAGCCTGCGAGGTCGCGGTCTCCCTCGCGGTCGCCGCCGGTCCGGTTCCGGCGGGCGTGAACCAGGCGGAGGCCGGCGAGACCATCCGGCTCGCGCTCCTGATGCTGACGCTGATCGGCCCGGATACCGAGGAGGGCATGGAGCCGATCTGCTTCGCGCCCGCGGCCGTGACGCCCGACGCTCTCGACCATGAGGGCGAATGGGCGGTGGCGCCGCGTCTCACGATCAATGGCCAGGCCTTCGGTCCCGTGCAGCCGATCCGGCGGGACGGGTTCGCGGCGCTGATCGCGCGGGCGGCCGAGGCGGGCGCCGTCGAGGCGGGCAGCCTCATCGCCGGCCCGACGCTGATCCGCCGCCCGGTCGAGGCGGGCGACCAGATCCGCCTTGAGGCGCGCGAGCCGGGCGGCCGCTCGATCTTCGGCGCGATCGAACAGGAGATCGGCGGCGCGCTGCCGAGGCCGGCCATGGCGGGCGCTGGCATGGGGATCGGCATGGCGGCGCAGATGATGTGGGCGCCCTATTGAGTCTTCGCATTTCCGCGAGCATCATGACGACGACGTGCCCCGGTTTTCGGGGCACGCGCTTTTTCAGGACCTGCCGCATCGACAGGATCACGGCGAAGGATGGGGTCGGGCGATGGAGCCGAGCGGCGACCGGTTGATTGATCATTTCAGGCTGATGGCGCGCAACAATCACTGGGCGAACCAGCGGCTTCTCGACGCCTGCGTGAAGCTCGGCCGCGCCGGGTTCGACGCGCCCAGGGTCGGCTTCTTTCCGTCCCTGCGCGAGACGCTGACGCATGTCTATCTGATCGACCAGTACTATCGCGACGCGCTTGAGGAAGGCGGGGTTGGCCTTGCGATCTTCCGCCGGCCGCCGGTCTTCGAAGGGCCGGAGGATCTGCGGATCGCGCAGGCCGTTTCCGACCGCAAGCTGATCGCCTTCTGCGACGAGCTTTCGCCCGCCGACCTCGACTGGAGCGTGCTGACCGACCGGGGCGCCCAGGGCATGATCCCCGAGCGGGTCACCGCCCTGCTGGCACATCTCTTCCAGCATCAGATCCATCACCGCGGTCAGGCGCATGCGATGCTGGCTTCCACGCGCGTGCATCCGCCGCAACTCGACGAGTTCTTCCTCGACTATGACCGCGATCCGGCGGCGGAGCGGGCACGCGCGGGCTGAAACCCGCCGTTCACGCAACCGGGGGTCTCCTGGCAGCGCGGTGCCGTGTACTAGTCTCGGCACCGATTCCAGACGCGTCCAGAACGCCCACCCGGAGCCCGAATACCCCGATGCACCCGCTCGCCGCCCTTCTGCTTGCCCTGTTCTGCCTGCTTTCCCCGCCCGCGGCGCTGGCCCAGCAAGGCCCGGCGCCCGTCCAGAACGGGGCGGGTCAGGCGGAGACCACCGAAGCACCCCCGGAAGCCCTGTCGCCGTCCGACGCCGCGCGGCTGCTGGCCGATGTGATCTCGGACCCCGAGGCGCGCGCGGCGCTGGTCGAGGAATTGCGGACCCCCGAGCCGGCGCCCACCGATGAGCCGGCCGCCCAGGCCCCGGCCGAACCCGGCGCCGCCTCGGAGTCTGCTCCGGCGCCGGCGGAGACCACCGCCGCGCCGGCCCCCGGCGACACCGCGACACCCGCCGCGCCCGCGCCCGGGGAAGGCGAAGTCCCCGCAGCCGAGACGCCGAGCGTGGAGCAATCGATCACCGCCGCCGTCGCGACGCATACGCTCGGCTTCGCCGAGGCCGTGGCCGTGGGGGCGCGGACCTTCTGGGCCGAGGTCACCGATTTCGAGGGCATGCGCGCCCGGCTCGCCGCGGTGAACTGGCCGAGCGTTCAGGACGCGGTCGAGGCGGTCGGAATCGTCGTCGTGGTGACGCTCGGCATCTTCGCCGTCCTGCGCGTCGCCGCCCGGCGCCCGCGCGGGCGTTTCGGCGCCGCCGTCGCCCGCCGGGCGGCGGAACGGAACTGGGTGCGGCGGCTGATCGCGGTGACGATCGCCCTGGTGATCGACATCGCGATCCTGCTGCTCGCCTGGACCGCCGGCTACGCCGTCGCCATCGCCGTCGGGGACGCCGGACGGATGGATCTGCGGCAAAGCCTGTTTCTCAACGCCTTCCTCGCCGTCGAACTCGTGAAGGCCGCGATGCGGCTGGTTCTGGCGCCGAAACTGCCGACGCTCCGGTTCTGGGCGATGGGCGACGACCGCGCCCGCCGCCTCTACCGCGGCTCCGCCCGGATCACCGAGGTGCTCGGCTACGGCATGCTGCTCGCCGCGCCGGTGGCGCGCAGGGCGGTCTCCTGGAACTTCGGCGAGACCGTCGAGCGAACCGCGCTCCTGATCGCCGGTTGCGTCGCGATCGCGATCATCCTGCGCAACCGGACCTCGGCGGCGTCCACGCTGATGGCGAAGGCGGCGCGCTATCCGGACGGGCTGCTCGGCATGGGGCTCGCGCTCCTCGCCCGTGTCTGGCACGTTCTGGCGATCGCCTATGTGCTGGCCGTGCTGCTGGTCTGGTCATCGCAACCCTTCGACTCCCTCGGATTCGTCGTCAAGGCGACGCTGCATTCGGGGATCGCGATCCTGGTCGGCACGGTGCTCATGCTGGTCCTGACCCGCGTGATCACCGGGGGCATCAGGCTGCCCGAGCGGCTCGACCGCGCGATGCCGGCGCTGGGCGGGCGACTCAACACCTATGTGCCGGCCTTCCTCGCCGCCGGCCGGCTCCTGATCCTCGTCGCGGTCATCGGCGCGATCCTGCGCGCCTGGGACATATTCGACCTCGCCGCCTGGCTTACCGAGACCGAGATGGGCCGGCATGTGACCGAGGCCTTGGTCTCCGCGGGCGTGATCCTGCTCGCGGGCGCGGTCTTCTGGGTCGTCTCCTCGTCCTGGATCGAATTCCACATGATGCCGAGCGGCAACCGGGTCCCGACCGCCCGCGAGCAGACGCTGCTCGCGCTGCTGCGAAACGGCATCGCGGTCGCGGTCGCGGTGGTGACGCTCATGCTCGTGCTCTCGGCGATCGGGGTCAATATCGCGCCGCTCCTCGCCGGTGCCGGTGTCTTCGGCCTCGCCGTCGGCTTCGGCGCGCAGACGCTGGTGAAGGACATCATCACCGGGGCCTTCATCCAGCTCGAGAATGCGATGAACACGGGCGACACGGTGACGGTCGGCGGCGTCACCGGCACGGTCGAGAGGCTTACGATCCGCTCGGTTTCGCTGCGCGATGCCTCGGGGACCTATCACCTGATCCCGTTCAGCTCGGTCACCGCGATCGCGAATTTCAGCAAGGACTTCGCCTATTACGTCGCCGAGGTGGTGATCGGCCGCGGCACGGATGTGGAGCGGGTGAAGGAGATCATGCACCAGGCCTTCGACGAATTGCGCGCATCGCCCGCCGGCGCGCCGCTCGCCGGTCCGTTCGACATGCAGGGCGTCGCGAGCTTCACCGACGCGACCGCCACGGTCCAGGCGCGGATCATGACCCGGGCCGGCCGCCAATGGGCGGTCGGACGCGCCTATAACGAGTTCCTGACGCGCAAGCTCGACGCGGCGCGCATCTATGCCGAGCCCGCCGCCCCGGCGCCTGTTCCGGCCTGAGACGCGGCGGTTTACCGCGCCTTCCGTACCGCGGGGCTCGCCACGACGAGGCTCAGGATCTCGAACAGCATCTGCGCCCCGGCATGGGCGGTATTCGTCGTCGCATCGTATTGCGGCGCGACCTCGACCACGTCGCCGCCGACGATGTTGATCCCGTTCAGCCCGCGCAGGATCGCCTGAACCTCGCGCGTGGTCAGCCCGCCGATCTCGGGCGTGCCGGTGCCGGGCGCGAAGGCCGGATCGAGGCTGTCGATGTCGAAGGAAACATAGGTCGGCCCGTCGCCGATCACGTCGCGGGCGCGTTCGACCACCGCGCGGGGGCCGATCTCGGCCACCTCCTCGGCGTTCAGCATGGTCATCCCGCTTTCCTCGGCGAATTCGTAGAGATAGCCGGAGGCTCCGCGCAGGCCGATCTGGATCACGCGCTCGGGGTCGAGCACACCGTCGAGCACGGCGTTGCGGAAGGGCGCGCCGTGGTTGAAACGCTCGCCGTCGAAAGGCCCGCCGGTGTCGGAATGGGCGTCGATATGGACGAGGCCGACCGGCCGCGCGCGCCCCACCGCCTTCAGGATCGGATGGGTCATCGAATGATCCCCGCCGACGGAGAGCGGGATCACGCCCTGCGCGACCATCGCGGAGATCCAGGCCTCGATCTCCGCGTGGCTCTGGTGGAGGCCGTAGCGGCCGGAGAAGGGCACGTCGCCCACGTCGGCGACCGCCAGATCGTAGATCGGCGCGCATTTGAGCACGTGGTTGTAGGGACCGACCCGCTCGATCGTCCGGATCGCGCGGGGGCCAAACCGGGCGCCCGACCGGTTGCCGACGCCGAGATCCATCGGAACGCCGGTGATCGCGACGTCGAGGCCGGAGAAATCCGGGGCCGTCGGATCGACCTGCCTGAACGGGGCGGTGAGAAAGGTCGGCACGCCCACGAAGGGCGCCGGGCGCGCGCCGCGGCTGAAGACCTTCGCCGCGACCTTCGCATAGACCGGATCGTACATCCGCCCGCCCGGATCATCTGCGTAGCGCGCGCGGAGCCGCGCGAGCTTCTCCTCGGTAAAGGCCATCGCCTCCCTCCCCGTCCCTCGTCCCGGCGACCCGTCGCGGGGCCGGCCTGTGCTACCTGGCCAGCGCCTTGTCGGTCACCGCGTGGGTCCAGGCCCCTTCCGGCGCCTTGGTGATGACNTCGTCCCGGCGACCCGTCGCGGGGCCGGCCTGTGCTACCTGGCCAGCGCCTTGTCGGTCACCGCGTGGGTCCAGGCCCCTTCCGGCGCCTTGGTGATGACGGGATCGGAGCCGGCCGTCAGAAGCGTCTCGACCGTGCGCTCGTAATCCGCCGGGTCGAGCGTGCCATCGGATTCGGCGGTCAGCTTCGCGACCTCGCCCATCATGCGGACCTGATGCGTCTCGGTCTGCGCGCCGGTCGCATCATTGTCGAGAACGATCTCCGCCGCCTCCTGCTGGTTCTCCTCGGCGTATTTCCAGCCCTTCATGCTCGCGCGCACGAACTTGGCCATGGTCTCGACGAAGGCCGGGTCCTTCAGGTTCTCCTCCAGGACATAGAGTCCGTCCTCCAGCGTCGCGACACCCTCATCGTTGTAGTTGAAAACGGTGAGTTCCTCCGGGGTCAGCCCGCCGTCGATGACCTGCCAGTACTCGTTATAGGTCATCGTCGAGATGCAGGCCGCCTGTTTCTGCAGCAGCGGATCGACGTTGAAGCCTTGCTTCAGCACCGTCACGCCCTCGGCGCCCCCGTCCGTCGAATAGCCGAGCTTCGACATCCAGCTCAGGAACGGATATTCGTTGCCGCCGAACCAGACGCCGAGGGTCTGGCCGGGGAAGTTCCCGGTCGAAGTGACGCCGGAATCGTTCCGGCAGGTCAGCATCATCCCCGACCGCTTGAACGGCTGCGCGATATTGACCAGCGCCAGACCCTTCTCGCGCGCGGCGAGCGCCGAGGGCATCCAGTCGACGATCACATCCGCGCCGCCGCCCGCCAGCACCTGCGCGGGCGCGATGTCGGGGCCGCCCGGGTTCACCGTCACGTCGAGCCCCTCTTCCTCGTAGAACCCCTTGTCGAGCGCGACGTAGTAGCCCGCGAACTGCGCCTGCGTGACCCATTTGAGCTGCAGCGTCACCTCCTGCGCCTGCGCGGCGGCGGCGAGCAGAACGGCGGCCGAGGCGGAGGCGAGCAAAGTGGCGGTCGAGGCGGAGGCGAGCAAAGTGGCTGTCGAGGCTCCGGCGAAGGCGGCGATCCGTGTCATCATCTTGGCTTTAACTCCTTGGTTGGGCCACGGGGCCGCGGGAATGGCGGCCCCGGAGGCGCCGGCCCTGAGAGCGGGCTCACGGAGGATCAAACCGGTGCCCGCGCGGTTTTTCAAGCCACATAAACGTTTCCATCAGGCCATTCTGCCGCATTCACCGCCGCTGCGACGGATGCCAGAAGGTTGACCAGCGTTCGAGGAACGCGATCAGCCCGTAGAAGACCGAACCGACGATCGCCGCGACCGCGATCTCGGCCCAGACCATGTCGAGCGCCAGCCGCCCGACCTCCGCCGAGATGCGGAACCCCATGCCGCGTGTGGGCGAGCCGAAAAACTCCGCGACGATGGCGCCGATCAGCGCGAGCGTGGCGCAGATCTTCAGCCCGTTGAAGATGAACGGCGCCGCCGCCGGCAGGCGCAGGTTCCAGAGCACCTCGGCGTGGCTCGCCGCGTAGGTCCGCATCAGGTCGCGCTCCATCGGCCCCGACGCCTGGAGGCCCTGGACCGTGTTCACGAGCATCGGGAAGAAGACCATCAGCACGACCACCGCCGCCTTCGACTGCCAGTCGAAGCCGAACCACATCACCATGATCGGCGCCATGCCGACGATCGGCAGCGCCGAGGCGAAATTGCCGATGGGAAGCAGGCCCCGGCGCAGGAAGTCGTAGCGATCAACCACGAGCCCGGTCAGGAAAGCCGCGCCGCAGCCGATGGCATAACCGCTGAGCGCGCCCTTGAAGAAGGTCTGGATCACATCCTCGCGCAGGATGGGCCCGCTCGACACCATCCGCGCGAGGATCGCGCTCGGCGCCGGCAGCAGCACCGGCGAGATCGCGAGGCCGCGCACGATGAACTCCCAGAAGAGCAGCAGCGAGACCCCGAAGACGATCGGCGGCCCTACCCGCCCGACCCGCCCCACCCCGCGCGCGAGCCGCGTGTTGAGCGCCCAGCCGCCGAGCCAGACGGCGAAGGCGGCGATGACCCACGGGTTCATCGCGCCCCCTCCGGCCTCGCCCCCATCGCGCGGGCGACGAGGCGCTCGACAAGGCCGATGGCCGCGATCAGGAGCGAGGCGAGCAGCGCCGCCATGAAGAGCGCCGACCAGATCTGCACGGTCTGGCCGTAGTAGCTGCCCGAGAGCATCCGCGCGCCGAGACCCGCGACCGCGCCGGTCGGAAGTTCGCCGATGATCGCGCCGACGAGGCTCGCCGCCGCGGCGATCTTCAGCGAGGCGAAGAGGTACGGCACCGAGGCGGGCCAGCGCAGCGCGCGGAAGGTCTGGCCCGCCGTCGCATTCCAGGTCCGCATCTGGTCGAGCAGCATCTGATCGGGCGAGCGGAAGCCCTTCACCATGCCGACGACGACCGGGAAGAAGGAAAGATACATCGAGATCAGCGCCTTCGGCAGCAATCCTGTTACACCGATCGAATTCAGCACCACGATGATCATCGGCGCGATGGCGAGGATCGGGATCGTCTGGCTCGCGATGACCCAGGGCATGACGCTCGCATCCATGGTCCGGTCGCGCACGATGCCGATGGCGAGCAGGACGCCGAGCGCGGCGCCGAGGGCGAAGCCGGTCAGGGTCGCGGCGAGCGTGATCCAGGAATGATAGACCAGGCTCCGCTTCGAGGTCGGCCGCGTCTCGACGGTGGTCTTCCAGACCTCGGCGACGATCTGGTCGGGAGCGGGAAGCCGCGGCCGTTCCTGCGTCAGCGTCGCCTCGACGAGCGCGAGCCCCGAGAGCGGCGCCCCCGCCCGCTCGGCCGCGTCCCGCGCCATCGGCGCGTTGAGCGCGATCGCGGCGATGTACCAGACCGCCAGCAGCACGGCGAGCACGGTCAGGATCGGGACGGCGGAACCGCGCGCGCTCACGAGCCACCCCGCGCCAGGGCGCCCGGCCCGCCCCGGACCCCGCTCCGCCATTGCCATCGCATCCCGCTCGCGCCGCCCCTCGACTTCCTTGGCCGAAGGTTATCAGCATTCGCCGCCCCGTCCATCCCGATCCTCCATCCCGATCCGTCCGGCTCGATCCGGGGGGCTCGATGCAGAGGGCTCGATCAGAGGACCCGCTCGAAGACGCGGAAGCGCCGGATTACCCGAGCATCGCTCTCGCCGAGGACGCGGAGCTCCTCGGCTGGGGCGCGCTCTCCGGCCTCGCCGCCGATCCCGACGCGCCCGGCCGACTCCACGCGGTCAGCGACAGCGTCTACGACGCCGAGCCCCGGATCTTCGAGATCGACGCCACCGTGACCCCGGCCCGGATCACGCGGGCGATCGACGTGACCCGGGGCGGCGTCCCGGCGCGGAAGCTCGACCTCGAAGGTATCGCGCCCGATGGCGAGGGCGGCTTCTGGCTCGCGAGCGAGGGCGACCGGGCGAAGCTCGTCCCGCACGCGCTCATCCATGTCGATGCCGAAGGCGAGATCGAGGACGAGATCGCCTTTCCCGACGAACTCGCCGCCGCCGAGACCCGCTTCGGCGCCGAGGGCGTCGCCGTGATCGACGGCAGGATCTGGGTCGCGGTCCAGCGCGAATGGGGCGACGATCCGAAGGGCGAGGCGAAGCTCCTCGCCTACGAACCCGAGGCGGAGACCTGGGGCGGCGTGCGCTACCCGCTCGACACCGCGCCGGAGGGCGGCTGGGTCGGGCTCTCGGAAATCGCAGCGGCCGGCGGTTACGCCTGGTTCATCGAGCGCGACAACCGGATCGGCGCGGCGGCGAGGGTGAAGCAGATCACCCGCGTGGCGCTGTCGGATATGGAACCCGCGCCGCTCGACGGCGACCTGCCGCTGGTGACGAAGGAGGTCGTCCGCGACCTGCTGCCGGACCTCGCGGCCACGGGGGGCTATGTCGTGGACAAGGTCGAGGGTTTCGCGATCGACGCGGCGGGCGAGGCCTATGCCGTCACCGACAATGACGGGGTGGACGATAGTTCGGGCGAGACGCATTTCCTCCGCCTCGGCCCGGTCGGGGCCAAGCCCGAGTGAGCCGAAACGGGGCGCCCGTCACAGGGCGTCGCCATGCCCCGCGCGGAGGCCGTCGCGCACCCGCGCGGCGATCTCGAGGAAATCCGCGCTCTCGCGGATATGGAGCGGCCGTTCGCGGGCCAGCGGGCTCTCGATCACATCCGTCACCCGACCGGGCCTCGGGCTCATGACCACGATCCGGGTCGAGAGATAGACCGCCTCCGGGATCGAATGGGTGACGAAGCAGATCGTCTTCCCCGTCCGTGCCCAGAGCGACAGCAGTTCCTCGTTCAGCCGGTCGCGCACGATCTCGTCGAGCGCGCCGAAGGGCTCGTCCATCAGCAGGAGATCGGCGTCGAAGGCGAGCGCGCGGGCGATCGAGGCGCGCTGCTGCATCCCGCCCGAAAGCTGCCACGGATATTTCTTCTCGAAGCCCGCGAGTTCCACCATGCGGAGCACATTCGCGACCCGCTCCTCCCGCTCGGCCTTGGGATAGCCCATGATGCGGAGCGGCAGGCGGATGTTGCCGGCGATGGTGCGCCAGGGGAGAAGCGCCGCCGCCTGGAAGACATAGCCATAGGCGCGCGCCCGGCGGGCCTCGTCCGGGCTCATGCCGTTCACCGTGAGCGCGCCGCCCGTCGGTGTCTCGAGCGCGGCGACGCAGCGCAGGAAGGTGGTCTTGCCGCAGCCCGAAGGGCCGATGAAGCTCACGAATTCGCCCCGCCCGATCGCGAGGTTCACGTCGCGGAGCGCCTGAACCGGGCCGTCCGCGGTCTGGAACACCAGATCGAGATCCGTCGCCTCGATGACGGGCCAGCTGGCGGGTTCGCTCACACGCCGCTCCCGAGGCCGGCTGAGGGCGAGCCCCAGTGGCCGCTGACCGGGCGGCTCCGCATGACGCCGCTGACGAGCCCGCCATCCGAACCCGGATCGCCCGAGAAGAGCAGGATGCCCGAGACGCCATCCTCGCAGAGAATGCCTCCGAAGGCGGCGGGCCGTCCGGTCTCGGTCTCCGTCGTCGGATGGAGATCGCCGCCGCAATCGCTCCCGGTCGTGGAGGTCAGCGAGACGGAATCCCCGAACCGGCGCGAACGGGAGCCCTCGTAGCGCGTGGCATTGTCGCTCGTCGCCACGACCACCGGCGCGCCCGGCGTGAAGGTCGAGCAGCCGGCGGGAACGGCGGCGAGGGCCGCGAGGGCCGCGCCGCGCATCCAGCCGCCTCGAAACGGATCAGTCACGCCGTGCCTCCATCGGTCCGAAGAAGAGATGCCAAACCCGCTCGCGCCCGACGACTTCCGCCAGTTCCCGAAACGCCGTGTAGACGAGAAAGAGCGCGGTCAGCCAGAGCTGGATCATCGTGAACCGCGCCCAGGTGAATTGCGCCGCCAGCGCCTCCACGCCTTGCCCGAGGTGCGGATCGGCGCGCCAGGCCTCGAAACCGCCTTCCAGCAGGCGCAGCAGCGAGGTGATGAGCGAATAGAGCAGCGTCTTCCAGACCACGTTCCAGATCAGCGGCCGTTCCGGGAACCGGTTGAAGAACGGCGTCGCATCGGCGATGAGCACCGCCTTCGCGCAGATGAGCGCCGAGATGACGGCGGTCGCGTAATGCATGAGCCCGCCCGGCGCCCTCGCGAGTTGCGCGGTGAGCGCGAGCAGGTTGAAGGCGAGGAGAAAGAACAGGAAAGGCGGCACCATGTGCCGGATCTCCCGCGCCAGCCAGCCGCCCCACACCGCGCCGGTCATCGTCAGACGCCGGAGGCGGGAATGCCCGACCGCTCGACCGGGCGCGGCGCGGTCAGTTCCTTCCAGGCCGAGAGCGCCTTCGAGACCGGCCCGGCGGGCGGCCGGGCGACGAATTCCCCATGCCCCTCGGCGGGTTTCAGCGCGCCGTCGTCGACCATCACCCGGCCTCGCGACAGGACATAGCGCGGCAGGCCCGCGACGCGCTTGCCCTCGAAGACGTTGTAGTCGATCGCCGACTGCTGGGTCGCGGCCGAGATCACCTTCTCCTTCTTCGGGTCGAGCACGACGAGATCGGCATCCGACCCGACCAAAACCGCGCCCTTCCGGGGATAGACGTTGAGGATCTTGGCGATATTGGTCGAGGTCACGGCGACGAATTCGTTCGGGGTCAGCCGCCCGGTCTCGACGCCATAGGTCCAGAGCATCGGCAGCCGGTCTTCCAATCCCCCGGTGCCATTCGGAATCCTGGTGAAATCGCCGACGCCGAACCGCTTCTGCTCGGTCGTGAAGGCGCAGTGATCCGTCGCCACGCAGGAGAGTGTGCCGCTCGCGAGCCCGGCCCAGAGCGAGTCCTGATGCCGCTTGTCGCGGAACGGCGGCGACATCACCCGGCGCGCGGCATGGTCCCAGTCCGGGTTGAAATACTCGCTCTCGTCGAGCGTCAGATGCTGGATCAACGGCTCGCCCCAGACGCGGCGGCCGAGCATCTTGGCCCGCCGGATCGCCTCGTGCGCGTCCTCGCAGGAGACATGCACGACATAGAGCGGCACGCCCGCCATGTCGGCGATCATGATCGCGCGGTTCGTCGCCTCGCCCTCGACCAGCGCGGGGCGCGAATAGGCATGGGCTTCCGGCCCGGTATTGCCCTCGGCCATCAGGCGGGCCTGCAGTTCGGCCACCACGTCGCCGTTCTCGGCATGGACGAGCGGGATCGCGCCAAGCTCGGCGCAGCGGCGGAACGAGGCGAACATCTCGTCGTCGTTCACCATCAGGGCGCCCTTGTAGGCCATGAAATGCTTGAAGGTGTTGATGCCGCGCTCGGTCACGGTCTTCATCTCGTCGAAGACCTGCTCGCCCCACCAGGTGACGGCCATGTGGAACGAATAGTCGCAATGCGCGCGGCCGGACTTGTTGTCCCACATCTTGAGCGCGTCGAGCAGCGACTGGCCCGGGTTCGGCAGCGCGAAATCGACCACCATCGTCGTGCCGCCCGAGAGCGCCGCGCGGGTGCCGGAATCGAAATCATCCGAGGAATAGGTGCCCATGAAGGGCATTTCGAGATGGGTATGCGGGTCGATCCCGCCCGGCATCACGAAGGCGTCGGTGGCGTCGAGCACGGTGTCGCCGGTGAGGTCGGGCCCGATCGCCGCGATCCTGCCGCCCTCGATCAGCACATCGGCCTCATAGCTCAGATCGGCGGTGACGATGGTTCCGCCCTTGATGACCGTGCTGCCCATGACTTCCCTCCGTCTTGCCCGTGGCACCGTCACCTGAACGCGTTTCGGCGCCGCCGGCAAGGGCGGAGGTGCGTGCGTCGGATCATTTCACGAATCAGTTGAATGATGCGGCGGATCGGTGTAATTCAATGGTATGGTTGAATCAGAAGCACAGGCCCTCAACGCGATCTTCCACGCCCTCGGCGATGCCACACGGCGGCGGATGCTGCGCGATCTCGCCGCTGGCGAGCGGACGGTGGGCGAACTCGCCGAGCCTTTCGACATGTCGCTCGCGGCCGCCTCGAAACACATCAAGGTGCTGGAGGGCGCCGGGCTGATCCATCGCGAGATCCGCTGGCGCACGCATGTCTGCCGGCTCGCGGCGGAACCGCTCGCGCGGGCGCATGACTGGCTCGGCTTCTACGAGCGCTTCTGGACCGACCGCCTCGACGCGCTGGAACGCCTGCTCCGCGAGGAGGATGCGAAGGCGGCCGAGGACTCCGGGAAGGCCAAGGAAGGACACAAGGATGACTGACATGGCAACGATCGACGCCTATGGCGTGCTGAGCGAACCGATGACGCTGACGATCCAGCGCATTCTGCCGGGACCCGCCGAGCGGATCTGGTCCTGGCTCACCGAAAGCGATCTGCGCGCCCGCTGGCTGGCCGCGGGTGACATGCGGCCGGAGGTTGGCTCCGCGTTCGAGTTCGTCTGGCGCAATGACGAGTTGACCGATCCTCCGGGCGCGCGGCCCGAAGGTCAGGGCGGTGAGCACCGCATGGCCTCGAAGATCGTCGAATTCGACCCGCCCCGCCGGCTCGTCTTCACCTGGGACGAGAGCGGCGATGTCTCGATCGATCTGGAACCGAAGGGTGACCGGGTGCTGCTCACGCTGACGCATCGCAGGCTGCCGCGGCGGTCGATGCTGGTCGGGGTCGGCGCCGGCTGGCATGCCCATCTCGACATCCTCGAAGCCCGCGCGAGCGGCGTGGAGCCGGAACCGTTCTGGGACCACTGGGCGAAGCTCCGCGACGCCTACGAGGCGCGTATCCCCGCCTGAGCGCCTGGCGTCAGCCGAGCGCGTCCCTGAGCGCCTCGGACTCCGCCTCGGGCAGCGTCAGCCCGGCGCGCAACGCCTCGGTCACGATCCGCGCTGCGAGCCGCGGCTCCATCCGCACCATCGCGCGCCGCCGCCCAAGCGCGCAGGTCAGCGCCCCGTCGGCGATCTCGCGTTCGTAGACCGCGAGGCTCGCCCGCGCCGGCGCGTCGAACCAGACCAGCGCCGCCGCGCCCGCGGGCTCGTGGAAATCGGCGTCGAGATCGGGCGAGACGAAGGACTCGCCACCCATCTCGATCTCGAAGGCGCCGAAGCCGCTCACGCCGGGACCACCCCGGCCGTCTCCAGCACAGCATGGAACAGCACGTTGGCGCCCTTCTCGGCCCAATCCGGGGTGATCTCCTCAGCCTCGTTGTGCGAGAGCCCGTCGACGCAGGGGCACATCACCATCGTCGCCGGGGCGACCTTCGCGGCCCAGCAGGCGTCGTGGCCGGCGCCCGAGATGATGTCGCGATGGGAGTAGCCGAGTTTCACCGCCGCGCCGCGCACGGTCTCCACGAGCTCCGGCGCGAAGGTCACCGGGTCGAAATGCCCGACCGGCTCGACCGAACAGCCGACGCCAAGATCCGCGCAGATCCGCGCCGCCTCGGTCTCGACCCTGGCGCGCATCCGGTCGAGCTTCTCCTGATCGGGCGAGCGGATATCGACCGTGAAGACCACCGTCCCGGGCAGCACGTTGCGAGAATTGGGCGAGAATTTCACCTGGCCGACACCGCCGACGGCGTTCGGCTGCTCGCTCATCGCGACCTCCTGCACCATCTCGAAGATCCGCGCCATCGCGAGCCCGGCGTTCACCCGCATCGGCATCGGGGTCGAGCCGGTATGCGCCTCCTTGCCCGTGAGGGTGAATTCGAGCCACCAGAGCCCCTGGCAATGGGTGACGACGCCGATCTCCTTCTCCTCGGCTTCGAGGATCGGGCCCTGTTCGATGTGAAGCTCGTAATAGGCGTGCATCCTGCGCGCGCCGACCTCCTCATCGCCCTTCCAGCCGATCCGCTCCAGTTCCGCGCCATAGGTCGCGCCGTCGAGATCGGCTCGCGCATAGGCGTAGTCGAGATCGATCACCCCCGCGAAGACCCCGGATGCCAGCATCGCCGGGGCGAAGCGCGCGCCCTCCTCGTTCGCCCAGTTGGTGACGACGATCGGATGTTTCGTCCTGATACCGAGGTCGTTCATCGACCGCACCGCTTCGAGCGCGCCGAGTACGCCCAGCACGCCATCGTACTTGCCGCCCGTGGGCTGGGTGTCGAGGTGCGAGCCGACATAGACCGGGAGCGCGTCCGGGTCCTCGCCGGGTCGCGTCGCGAACATCGTCCCCATCGCATCGACGCCCATCGAGAGCCCGGCCGCCTCGCACCATGTCTGGAAGAGCGCGCGGCCGTCGGCATCGGCGTCGGTCAGCGTCTGGCGGTTGTTGCCGCCCGCGACCCCGGGGCCGATCTTCGCCATCTCCATGATCGCGTCCCAGAGCCGGGCGCCGTCGATCCGGAAGTTCTCGCCGAGGGTCTCCGCCATCGCCCCGCCCTCACTTCAGCCGCGTCAGAACGTCGCGGAGCGTCCCGACCAGCTGGTCGATCTCGTCTTTCGAGATGATCAGCGGCGGCGACATGGCGATCGTGTCGCCGGTGGTGCGGATCATGATGCCCTTCTCGAAGGCGTCGAGGAAGGCCTGGAAGGCGCGGGCGGTCGGCTGGCCCGCGATCGGCTCCAGTTCCACGGCGCCGATCAGCCCCTCGTTCCGGATGTCGATCACATGCGGGCAGTCGCGCAGGGAGTGCAGCGCCTCGGACCAGTAGGGCGCGAGCTCGGCGGCGCGCTCGAAAAGCCCCTCCTCGCGGTAGGTGTCGAGCGTCGCGAGCCCGGCGGCGGCGGCGATCGGCGTGCCGGAATAGGTATAGCCGTGGAAAAGCTCGATCAGATTTTCCGGCCCGGTCATGAAGGCGTCGTGGATCGCGCCGGTGGTCAGCACCGCGCCCATCGGGATCACGCCGTTGGTGATCCCCTTGGCGCAGGTGATCATGTCCGGCACCACGCCGTATTTCTCCGCCGCGAAGGCCGCGCCGGTGCGGCCGAAGCCGGTGATGACCTCGTCGAAGATCAGGAGGATGCCGTGTTTCGTGCAGATCTCGCGGAGCCGCTGGAGATAGCCCTTCGGCGGGATCAGCACGCCCGTCGAGCCCGCGACCGGCTCGACGATCACGGCGGCGACGGTCGAGGCATCGTGGAGCGCCACGATCCGCTCCAGCTCGTCCGCGAGTTCCGCGCCATGCTCGGGCTGGCCCTTCGCGAAGGCGTTCCTGCCCGGCAGATGCGTATGCGGCAGGTGATCGACGCCGGTCAGGAGCGTGCCGAAGAACTTGCGGTTGTTGACGATGCCGCCGACCGAGATGCCGCCGAAATTCACCCCGTGATAGCCGCGCTCGCGCCCGATGAGCCGGGTCCGCGACCCCTGCCCGATCGCACGCTGATAGGCGATGGCGATCTTGAGCGCGGTATCGACGGCCTCCGAGCCGGAGTTGCAGAAGAAGGCGTGCTCCATCGCCTCCGGCGCGATGTCGATCAGCCGGTTCGCGAGTTCGAAGGCCTTCGGATGGCCCATCTGGAAGGCGGGCGCGTAGTCGAGCTCCGCCGCCTGCTCCTGGATCGCCCGGGTGATCAGCGGCCGGCAATGCCCGGCGTTGCAGCACCAGAGCCCGGCGGTTCCGTCCAGAACCTTCCGCCCATCCGAGGTGGTGTAGTGCATCCCCTCGGCGGCCACGAGCATCCGCGGCGCCTTCTTGAACTGCCGGTTGGCGGTGAACGGCATCCAGAACGCCCTGAGATCGTTCGGGGCCGAGGGTTTGGCTGCGGAACGGTCGGACATCGCTGATTTCCTCGGGGTTGGAGCCTGGGAGACGGGACCACCCGGGAGCGAATATGCTCGACGTCTCGGGCAAACTCTGGTTTTTATGACCAAACGGTCAAAAAAGACGCTACCATTCGCCGCGGCGGCGTCAAGCGCATTCAAGGGAGAGGCCCTCGCGGCATGGTCCGAGTCCAGCGCGCCCCTTACGTATCCGCGCGATGAGTCGCGCCTCCGCCCGCCAGAACCCGACGCGAATCCAGCGCGAGAAGACCCGGGCGATCCTCGCCGCGGCGCTCGATGTCTTCTCCGCCGAGGGCTATCGCGGCGCGACGCTCGACCAGATCGCGGAGGCCGCCCGGCTCTCGAAGCCGAACCTGCTCTACTACTTCGCCTCGAAGGAGGACATTCACCGCGTCCTTCTGGAACGCCTGCTCGACACCTGGCTCGAACCGTTGCGGGGGCTCGATCCCGAGGGCGATCCCGTGGCGGAGATCGAGGCCTATGTCGTGCGCAAGCTCAGGATGGCACGCGACATGCCGCGCGAAAGCCGGCTCTTTGCGGGCGAGGTCCTGTCCGGCGCGACCCGGATCGCCGACCAGATCCGCGGTCCCCTGCGCGCGCTGGTGGACGAGAAGGCCGCCGTGCTTCGCGGCTGGTCCGAGGCCGGTCGCATCGCCCCGGTCGACCCCTATCACCTGATCTTCTCGATCTGGGCCGCGACCCAGCATTACGCCGATTTCGACGCCCAGGTTCGCGGTATTCTCGGGACATCCGAAGGCGCGCATTTCCCGGAAGCGGAACGCTACCTCAGGCACCTCTTCCGGCGCGCGATCACCTCCGAGGCGACGATCGGGCCGGACGAGCCCTGACGCATGGAGCCGCCTGTACTCTTTTCATCACCGGTTCATGTACATACCTGACAAACCGTCGATGCAAGATGAAGGCCGCGCTGTAACGCGCGGCCTTCCGGCCGGATCGCTTCTCCATCGCCACGCCGCGCCATTTGGCGCGGCAAGACACCGCCGAGGTGCGCGGGCATCCGATCACGGACGCCGGCAAGACCGCGCTTGTGAGCGGTGCGAGGCCGCGCTAAAGGGGCGGTCTCGTTTTCTTCCGCGGGACTCGCAATGACAGCTGCCGAGGTAGCTCGCGAACACGGCCCCCATCCGCGATCGCATTTCTGGAAACTCACGCTCGGGTCGGTCGGCGTCGTCTATGGCGACATCGGCACCAGCCCGCTCTATGCGATGCACGAGGCGCTGAACGGCGCGGCGGTCGACGGGCTGACGCAGCCGGAGGTCATCGGCATCGTCTCGATGCTGCTCTGGACGCTGATCCTGATCGTGAGCCTCAAATACGTCGTGCTGATCCTGCGCGCGGACAATCGCGGAGAAGGCGGCACGCTCTCGCTTCTCGCCCTCGCCCAGCGGGCGCTCGGGCGGCGGACGCCCATGCTGCTCGCGCTCGGCATCCTCGGAACGGCGCTCTTCTACGGCGACGCGGTCATCACGCCGGCGATCTCGGTCCTGTCGGCGATCGAAGGCGTCGAACTGATCGAGCCGCGATTCGAGCCCTTCGTGCTGCCGACCACCGCGATCATCCTGGTCGGGCTCTTCGCCGTTCAGAGCCGGGGCACCGAACTCGTCTCGCGCTTCTTCGGCCCGATCACGCTCGTCTGGTTTCTCACCATGGGCGGGCTCGGCCTCTATCACATCAGCGACAACCTCGGCATCCTGCACGCGCTGAATCCGGCGAGCGCGATCCGGTTCGTGACCAGTCACGGCTTCGGCGCGCTGCCGGTAATGGGGTCGGTATTCCTCGCCGTGACCGGGGCGGAGGCGCTCTACGCGGATATGGGGCATTTCGGCCGCGGTCCGATCCGGGTCGCCTGGACGGGCCTCGTCTTCCCCTCGCTCGCGCTCTGCTATCTCGGTCAGGGCAGTCTGGTGCTGGCCCATCCCGACGCGCTCGTGAACCCGTTCTTCATGATGGCGCCCGCCTGGGGGCTTCCGGCGCTCGTCCTGCTCGCGACGGCCGCGACGATCATCGCGAGCCAGGCGGTGATCACCGGCGCCTTCTCGATCACCCATCAGGCGGTGCAGCTCGGCCTGCTGCCCCGGCTCGAGGCGCGGCACACCTCCGAACGCGAGGCCGGCCAGATCTACATGCCCCGCGTGAACTGGACCCTGCTCGCGGGCGTGCTGATCCTCGTGCTGAGCTTCCGCGAATCCGGCGCGCTCGCCAACGCCTATGGCATCGCGGTCACCGGCACGATGGTGATCACCTCGCTGATGGCGATCGTCGTGTTCCGCCGGGTCTGGAACTGGCCCGCGATCGCGGTCGCGGCGGTGATCGCGCCGCTTCTGGTCATCGAGGGTTTCTTCCTCGCCGCGAACTTCATCAAGGTTCACGACGGCGGTTATGTGCCGCTCATCATCGCGGGCATCACCTGTCTTCTGATCTGGACCTGGATCCGGGGCAGCGAGCTCGTGCTGCGCAAGGCGCGCACGGACGCGGTGACGCTCATCTCGCTCATCGGAATGCTGCGCAAGCCCAAGCTCGCCCGCGCGCCCGGCACGGCGGTGTTTCTCACCTCCGACCCGGAGATCGCTCCCTCGGCCCTGATGCATAATCTCAAGCACAATCATGTGCTTCACGAGAGAAACCTCATTGTGAAGGTGAGCACAGCGACGACGCCGACCGTCCCGGAATCCGAGCGCCTCGTGCTCGAACGGCTCGACGAGAACTTCACCCGGGTGACGCTGACCTTCGGCTACATGGAGCAGCCGAACGTGCCGAGGGCGCTGGCGCTCGCGAAGAAGGAGGGCGTGCGGTTCGACATCATGAGCACCTCGTTCTTCCTGAACCGCCGCTCGTTCAAGCCCGCCGATCATTCGGGGATGCCGCTCTGGCAGGACCGGCTCTTCATCGCCATGACCAAGGCCGCGACCGATGCCACCGGCTTCTACCGCCTGCCTGAATTGGCCCCCGTTTCGACCGGACACTTGAGCACAGCCATGGAGGCTTAGGCATATGCCTGAGCACGTGCTTATGTCTGAGATAGAGATCATCACTGATGGCGGCCGTCGG